>JAFTJJ010000103.1 GCA_017456465.1 Clostridia bacterium
GAAGATTATTAAAGAATTAGGGTTTTATAATGAAAACAAAGTGATGAGCAGTGTTTCAAAAAATGGTGGGGCTTTTTATAACTCCGGTGGTACTGTTTCGATTCAAGGTGGATCAATAGAATATTGTTTCACGACATCTGCTGGTGGCGCAATTTATAACTCAGGAAATCTAATAATTTCTGGCGATGTGCAATTTTTGAATAACAAGACAAATGGTTATGGTGGAACGATCAGAAACAACGGCACACTTGACATGACTGGTGGGACAATCGATGGCTCGAGCACATACTTTGCGAATCGTGGTGGTGGAGTGTTTAATGCTGGAACATTTAATATGTCAGCAGGAACAATTAAGAATTATCTTGGAAGACAATTTGGCGCTGGTGTTTATAATACTGGAACATTCAACATTTCGGGTACTGCATTGCTTACAAACAATGATTCTCACCCATCATACACCATTGATGGTGGAAATGTTTACAATTCAGGAACGATAAACATGACTGGTGGAAACATTTCAAATGGAAATGCAAAAAATGGTGGAAACATTTTCAATGAAGCAACGCTTTTCATATCAGATGGAACGATTTCTGGAGGTGTTGCATCGATTGATGGTGGAAACATTTTTAACGAGCTTAGTTTGGAGATGACTGGTGGAACTGTGACAAATGGTGTTGCTGTCAATGGTGGAGGAATATATAGCGATTATTATTCTGGTGATGCTGAAAGAATGTATATTTCTGATGTGACAATAAGGGATTGCACTGCAACAAAATATGGCGGTGGGGCTTATTTTTTCTCATATGATTTAAGTTTGGATTCATTTGATGTTTCTGGCTGCACGGCTGAGTATGGTGGTGCGTTGTATGTGGTTGGCGACAACAGTGTGTGTGATGTTTTGATTGATGATTGTGTCGCAAACACAAGTGGTGGCGGGATTTACATGGGTGATCCTGGAGGTTACATTCGTGGTGTGATCACAAATTCAAGAGCGATAAATGGCGGTGGAGTCTTTTTAAATAATAATTTATATTGTTATTTGGAGGATGTCCAAATCTCTCAGTGTTCAGCTGAGTTCGGTGGTGGGGTTTTTTCATACTCATCAAGTATACGTTTTTATGATAATTCAACCGGATTTATAAAAAACAACACAGCAACACAGGGTGCTGGAATTTATTTGGATAATGCGACCATTCATCTTGAACAAACAAGCGGATTTGTGATTGGTGAAAATACAGCAACTCTTGGTGGTGGTTTGTTTGTGAATGGATGTGACGTGAATGCTGACAAATACTCCTCACTCAACATTGAAAGTAATAATGCAGAAAAAGGTGCAGGCATTTATGTTAATGAAAATTCCACATTTAGTATGACAGCCTTGAAAATTGTGAACAATGCGGCAAAAGATGGGAATTATGGTCATGGCGGTGGAATTTATAACGCGGGAGTTCTCTACATGAACTCTGGTGAAATTTTAGGTGATGGTGCAACAGTGAACGCTTATGCTGGTGGTGGAATTTATAACACAGGAAGTTTGGATTTGTTTGGTGGAAAAATCTCAGATTGTGTTGCATCGGCAAATGGTGGTGGGATTTATCTTGAGGGTGGTGAAATAACTTATCATGGCACAGATTTTTCAATTGATTTAAATCTTGCGACACTTGGTGGTGGTTTGTTTGTGAATGGAGGTGTGTTTGGAGGTCAGGACAACAGCAATGAATCTGCGTATTTGACAATTTCATCAAACAAAGCAGAAAAGGGTGCAGGTGTGTATGTTGACAACAATGTGTCACTTGAAATTAAAGATCCAATTAAGATTTTGAATAATTCAGCCACGGCAGGAGGTGTCACCAATGGTCTTGGTGGAGGAATTTATAATGCTGGCAATCTTGTGATGAGTGCTGGTGAGATTTTGGGAAACAGCAAAACAGTGAATGCTTATGCAGGAGGAGGGATCTATAACGCTGGAACAGCGGCCCTTTCTGGAGGCAAGATCTCAGGATGTGTTGCATCGACTTATGGTGGGGGTTTTGATAATGCCGGTGAAGCAACATTTTCTGGTGTTGAAATTTCAGCTTGTATTTCAGAAGACAGAGGAGGAGGTTGTTTTGTCAGGAAGTCATCACTTCTGACAATAGAAAATGAAACACTGATTTCTTCAAACATTGCTCAAAAGGGTGGTGGAGTGACAATTGTTTCAACTGGTTCAATGATTATGAATGGTGGAATGATCGCAAAAAACCATTTAAGTATTGCAAACAATAATGGAAGAGGTGGTCAGGTTTATCTCCAAACGGATACATCAAATTTCACCATGAATGGTGGAACTATTTCTGGAAACGATGGTGAACAAAGTCAATTTATTCCTTCCGTTGAAGATTATAATGCCTATGATGGCGGTGGCGTTTATAACAATGGAACTTTTACCATGAATGGTGGAGAGATCTTGAATTGCTCTGGCATTCGAGGTGGGGCACTTTATAACGTCGGAACATTCAATATGTATGCGGCAAACGAACCAATGATCTATTCCAATTTTGGGCGAAGCGGTGGAGCAATTTATTCCGTATCGTCAACCCTTAATCTTTTGGGTGGATATATTTCTGTTAATTATGCTTCAAACCATGGTTCGGCAGTTTATGCCACTGGATCAACAATGGAAATTGATGGAACTTTTATTGACGACAATTGTTTGACAGCAGACAATCCGTCTTCTACAAATGCTGGACACGGAACAGTTACTTTTTCTGGTGGCACAGCAGTTATGAAGAGTGGATCAATTTCCAACAATAGAATATTGAGTGGAGCAATTCAACCATATGGTGGTGGCGTTTATGTTACTGGAAGTGCAGTTTTTACTGTCACAGGTGGAAGTTTTGAGGGGAACTGCATTGTTGCAGACGAATCATCAGGTGGAACATTTCATGTTAATTCAAGTGCAACACTTAACATTAATGGTGTTACAATTAAGGGAGATAATGATGAAATTGTTGCGACCAACGGTGGTGCAATCTCAAATTATGGAACAGTTAATATTGTGGACACTTATATTGAAGGATGCAAAAGCAATGTTGCTGGTGGTGCAATTATGAACTGGGGGACTCTCACAGTTTCTGGATTGAGTCTTTATGGGTGTTCAACCACGATCGGAATTGGTGACTCCATTGCAACAATGGGTGAACTGCGAATTGATGGAAATATTGTTTGTCAAAATTTAGACGTTGCAGTGGGTTCGAATAATGCAGAAGTGAACAATTTCTATGATTTAAGGTCAACAGGGAATATTGTAATTGCATCGTCGATGGACATTGAAAAATTTAACATATCGTTTTTTTCATCAGATGTATCAACCACATCATATGATGATGAAAGTGGTCTTTATTATGGACTTGACACAACATTGTTTGAAGTGTTTGATTATTTCAATATTGAAGAACACCCATATTCGAACGCTCTTTTTGTTCACTATTTCAAGGACTTTTCATATAACAATGTTATTCCATTAAATGAAGAAATGATAAGTTTTGAAAATGGCGTTTCTCGTGATGTTTTCGATTTTGTTTTGCCAGCAGGATTTGAACTTGTTTCACACGATGATGGCGGATATTTTCTTGGTCTTGAAACTCATCTTGTGATCATTGTGGATTCTTTCGGAGAAAATTTGGGACAAATTTTAGCAACATCTTTTTCAAGTGTTCACTTCATTTTTAATGATAATGGATTTTTGGATTGTATTGGCTATGAAGATTTTTCACGGCAAATTTATGATGAACCTATTCAAACTGAAAATGACTTGTATGTTACTTATGAAGCATCTGGTGATACGAACCGAATTATTGAGGACATTGAAATTTGTCTTAAGGTAAAAGAATTCAGTTTAAAAATTATTAATGATGCAAGTCAGCAAGTTCTTTACGAAGGCACTTTTTTGAGTGGGGCTAATGTTGAGTTAACATCGAGTACGGTATCTGTTAATGAAGCTGTTGTTTGTCGCACGACTGATTATGAAGAAGATGGATATTCATTTGTTGCTGATGGTGTGTTCTATAATCAATTTGGTGAATATGTTACATATACAACAATATTATTGAACGAGGATTTGATTTTATATGCTCAATATACGAGATATGAGTGTTTTGTTGTAAATCTTAATTTTATGAAACAATATTATTTAGGTGACGGGTCTTTAGAATTCTCAGATGAAAATCTGTATAATAGAGAAAGTTTTGTGAGTTTAGATGCTGCTAGTATTGTTATAAATCAAGGCAATGTTCAACTCCTTAGAAATGGAAGTGAAGTTATATTTGAATTTGCTTATGATTATTATGATGATGGATATCGTGTTGGTAATATTACCATAAGCATAAATGGTGTTAGTGGTCAGTACACTGAGGGGCAAACCATAAATATTCCTTCAGGAGGAGCTGGCGAAACAATTAATGTTGATGTGCTTGTGAATTATGAAAAGGAAATTTGGTTGCAAATATTCAACAGTGAGAATGGAGAATCTCTTTTTGAAAATACTTATTATGGAAGTGTCACTGTTGACTTAACTTACACGAAAGTATCTGTCAATGGAGTTGTTGTTTTTGAGGCGACCTATTATGAGTCAGATGGGAATTATTATGTTCCAACTTATGGATTTACTAATACGCAAGGTGATGATATTTCGAATTCAACAATAGTCATGTATGAAGACCTTAAAATTATTGCACAGTATTATATTTCCATTGATGAAGCATAGAATAAAATTAAAGAAGTGCTGTGACTTGATGTTGAGGTTAACAAATAACTTTTTTCAACTTGAGTGAAGCATGAGAAGAATTCTCATATTTCAGTGATGTAAATATGAAGATATTTTTCAAATAAAAAATAGCAGTCATGATGTCTGCTATTTGTTATTTATTTTTTAGTGTGAAAATATTGTGGTTTTCAAAATCTTCGCATCAAACCGCTGACAACACCAAGAATGGTGGCGTCTTTTGCAATTATTGGTGCATAGAGTGGGTTTTCTGCCACGAGTTTGATGTGATCATTCTCACGATAAAAACGCTTGACAGTTGCGCTGTCATCAATGAGGGCAACAACAATTTGACCATTTTCTGCGTGGTTTTGTTTTTTGATCACAAGTTCATCGCCTTCAAAAATTCCAGCACCAATCATGCTGTCACCCTTGACTTTGAGAACAAACATGTTTGACTGATCATGTGAGAAATATCCATCTGGAAGAGAAACATAATCTTCAATGTTTTCAACTGCGAGAATTGGCCTTCCTGCTGCGACTGTTCCAACAATTGGAATTTTGCTTTGTTTTGGTGTTGAAAAGTCATCAACAACATCAATTGCACGGCTTTTAAGACCTGTTTTGCGGATTTTTCCTTGATTTTCGAGAATATTTATATAATAAAAAATTGTCGAGGTTGAGGACAGGTTTAGTGCCGTGCACATTTCTCGAATTGATGGAACAAATCCATTTTCTGTTTTATATTTTTTTATGAACTCCAAAAGAAGTTCTGGCTTGTTGTTATTTTTACTCATGATTATATAATAAACGCGTTTGAAGAATTTGTCAAACATTTGTTTGATTTTATTTTGTTTGGTTTTTGCTTGAAAAAGTTGAAAGAGTGGTATATAATACTTTTGTTTATAGGAGAAAATGTTATGAAAATGTGCGTTTTGGAAGACAACAAGATTTGCAATAATTGTGGTGAGTGTGACATGTGTGATCTTGATCCAAAGAAAAGATGTGACAATTGTGGCAAGTGTTTGGATGAATTCAACACAGATGAAAAAGGTTTTGTGAAGATTGGAATTGATAAGATTTTGCAAGGTGAGGGGAGTGATCTTGATTCTTTTTATCAAATGGCAGGACTTGTGGATGACGATGAAGAAGAAAACAGCGAAGAATGTGACTGCTGCGATCATGATCACGACTGCAATTGTTCCGATGATTGCCATTGTCATGATGATGAGTAAAAATAAAAATTTTGTCAAAAATAATTGATTGTATAATTGACTTGAAATGGCTGACATGATATAATTGGTCATGTCAGCAAAACTTAGGGGCGTAGTTCATCGGTAGAATAAGAGTCTCCAAAACTCCTGAGGAGGGTTCGATTCCTTCCGCCCCTGCCAAACAAAAGCACAGGCATTCGCGCCTGTGCTTTTTGTTTGGTTGAGGCGGAGAATATGGATGAGCAACAGCTTGCTGTTCGTCCGCTGAGGGGATCCGAAGCGTCACGAGTTTCACTGATGTGTGAAAGTGCAATTTTTTGCGAGAAATGTATGAAGCGAAATTTGTTTGACGAGTATTCCTTCCGCCCCTGCCAAACAAAAGCACAGGCATTCGCGCCTGTGCTTTTTGTTTGGTTGAGGCGGAGAATATGGATGAGCAACAGCTTGCTGTTCGTCCGCTGAGGGAAGCCGAAGCATCACGAGTTTTAATGAAAATCCATTAGTTTGAGAACTGAGTTATTATTGCATTTTTTGTTCTTTTGATGAAGGTATTTACAAGGCTTGGATCTTATGATATAATACAAATAATAGTTAGTTGGGGGAACAATATGGAAAATTTTGAAAGTGTTTATGAAATACCTTATGAGTTACTTATGCTTCATTTTTTGAAGGTTGCTTATCCGACAAAAAATCTTAGGCAAAGTGTGATGGAGCAATTTGAGAGGGTTTTGGATGTGACTGGGTCAAAATTTCTTTCTGAAGAAGAAATTTTAAACAATGAATTGCAAGAAAGAAATCGTCTTGCAAGAATTGAATCAAGCATTCCAAAAGGAATGTATTTGTCAGATTATCCAGAAGATCATCTTGTTTGGGCAGAACTTGATGCAATGCATGAAAGGTCAAATGATAACAACTATATGGCACATGCTCCTATGTTTCAGGAAAGTTTTTTTGCTTCTCTTGGTGAAATTCAAGAAGAAATTGGAAATTTTGAAAAAGGCAAGCCAATTGTTGCATCAATCTATAAAGAAAATAACAAACAAGTTTCTGTTGTTGCAATTAAAGGCAAGGTTTTTGAAATTGATGGAGACGAAACCACGGAATTTTATTCAGCTGATACGGATTCAGTAATTATTGATGAAATTTTTGCAAACATTCAATCAAAAATTAATGAACAAAACAATCAAAGTGAAGATGAAATGTAGAAATGTAAAAGAAAAAGCAATCAATTGATTGCTTTTTCTTTTTAAATGTTTTTATCTTTTTGATAACTATGGTATAATCATGTTATGAATAAGAAATTTGAAGTGACAATTTACACAGATGGTGCGTGCTCTGGAAATCCCGGGAAAGGTGGTTGGGGTGCAATTTTGATGTGTAATGGCAAAAAACGAGAAATGAGTGGCCATGAAAAAGAAACCACGAACAATCGAATGGAAATGACTGCTGTGATCAAAGCTCTGGAAGCACTCAAAGAACCATGCATTGTTGAACTTTATTCAGATTCAGCATATGTTTGCAATGCTTGGCTTCAAGACTGGATTTCAGTTTGGAAAAACAATGGATGGAGAGGGGCGGACAAAAAACCAGTTAAAAACCAAGATTTGTGGATGCGAATGGATGAACTTTGCAATCTTCATGAAGTGACATTCATCAAGGTCAAGGGGCACGCTGACAATGAGTTTAATAATCGTTGTGACGCGCTTGCGACATCGGCAATTTTGGAAATTAAAGATTGATTGTGTTTTTAGTTAAAGAGTTCAACACAAAAGGCATTACTGATTTGTAATGCCTTTTGTGTTGTTTTTGTTTTAAGCGTGGAAATTTTTGCTGCTGTAGAGTGTCATGTAAACGACAGAATTTAAGATTGGATAAATTGAAATGATCATTGGAATTATCCAGAACAAGTGATTGTAATATTGCTGCGTAAAACTGAAAAATCCCAATTGCAAGTTTATGCAATAAATGATTGTGAGAAGTTGTGCGAAAATCAAAACCGACAAAAGCAATGAGACTCCAGGGGAGTACTGAGCAACATGTTTTTTGTAAGGATTGATGGCATAGATAATTGTTGATGTGACAGGGATGAGCAGTGCAACCAATGCCCCAATCAAGAAATATTTGTAAGAAAAATCATAAAAGTTTTCACCATCTGGGCACATGCATGCATAAACAACTGCAAGAAGGGCTGTGATGAAGCAAAAACTTATCCAGTTTCTGGTCATTTTGATTTTGTTTGTTTGAACATATGTTTTTGATTCTTTTGTTTCTTTCACAAGTTTTGAGTGAACTCGAACTTGAAGTCCTTCTCGTTCAAAATCACTGATTAAATTATCATAATTTTTGCATGATTTGTTTCGTTCCATGAAAGATTTTGTGTCAAACAAGATTTCATCATCGATGATTTTTTGATCATGTTCAACAACTGTGCTTTCCTTGGCAAAAGCTGTGAGTTCATTAAGTCTTTGCTTATAAACTTCATCGGTGTATTTTGGAGCAATTGTTTCAAATCCTTGTGGGGAATAGATGTTGTTTGTTGTGGTTTCGGTTGAAACTGTCTCAGTCGTTTGTGGCTGGTCAATAACTGGCTCTTCATTTAGAAATGGTGAGGTTACAAATTCTGACTCAAATGAATTTGCAGTGTTATCAATTTCATTGATTTCTTCGTGTTGGAGTTGTTCTTGTGGCTCTTCTGTGCTATGTTCTGTAGTGATGTAAAGAGAATCAAGATCGATGAAGCTTGTGTCAACGAGATCATCTTCATTCACTTCAGCCATGGCTGTGTCATCATAATGTCTGGTGATTTCTTCACCGAATGAATAATATGATGGAGTGAGGTCGTCATCTTGGGACTCTGATTGATCAATATTTTCTTGCGATGTGATTTCTTCCTGTGTTGTGTGTGATTCAAAGAGATCATCAAAGTTTGTTATAATTTTGTCATCATCAGATTCAACATCAGAGACGAACGATATCTGATTTTGTGATTCA
>JAFTJJ010000104.1 GCA_017456465.1 Clostridia bacterium
TATATTATTAACTTGATATTCCTTTTAATCCAAGAGTAGGTGAATTCATTCCCATCATTTTTGATGAACAAAAAAGACATCATCATTCGATTGACGCAACGGTCTTCTCATTTCGAAAACAATTCTTCAAGACGACTGACAACTTCGTCAATCGTCTTTCGTTCCTTTGGGTTTTGACACCAACATTCACAAATCAACCCATATTCATCGTCAGTCATACTTGATCGCTGCTCTGGACGGTTTCCTTTGATGATGAAGTCAGCAATGTGCCACGGGACCTTGAATCGCGACTTCGGAAACACTTCTTCCCAACAGAGAATCTGGTACATCGTGATGGCAAACGCATAGATGTCTGCTGGCATCTTGTATTTCTCCTTCCCAAGAAGTTCGGGTGCCATGTACTTCGGCGTTCCGATTCCCTTGGTGAATGTCATGTTTGTCATCATCATGTTGACGTTTCGAGAACTTCCAAAGTCGGTCAGTTTCGCATTGACTCGATCATTCGGATCGAGTGAGATGACAAGGAAGTTGTCGGGCTTGATATCTCGATGCAGAATACCGTTTCGGTGAAGATACTGGATTCCCCGAGAGCAGTCAACCATGAACTTCACCTTCATCCGATGGTCAACACCATTTGAATCAGGTCGTTTTTCGATGAGATCTTGGATACTTCCATATTGTGCAAATTCGGTCACCATGCACTCCTTTCCACGGATGATCACCGCTCCAAAGAAATGGATGATGTACTCGCTTCGGAACTTGTCAAGCATCTCCATCTCCTTTATCATTTCCTCCATCTGTGCCTTTGAATTGTCAGACTGTTTCATCTTCTTGATTGCAACTTTGTTTCCTCTGAATTCTCCAAGATAGACAATGCCAAACGATCCCTCTCCAAGTTTCTTGTCTTCAATCAACTCCTCGGGATCGAGTCGTGTCGACAACACGGTCTCTGCCTTGATGTTGATGTTTGTCTCCGTCGTGATTCCTTTCTTCATGTTCAGCGAGAACATCTTGATGATATCCTCGATGACGCACGTGCACAACGGTCTGATGAAGACCTCAAACTCGATCGCCTTTCCTTTCGGAATGGTGATCATCTGCGGGCGTGTTCGGATCTCGTACTTGTAGCATCCCTCCTTGACTGAAAACTGGATTTTGAGCGTGTTCTTCGACCGGTTTCCAACACAGATCAACGCCCTTGTCTCCTCCTCGACAGGAATCTGCATTTCCTCGCTGGTGTAGTCGACACTGTCAACAATGAAGTGAATCTGCTTTGTGTTGATGACAACCTCTGGATTGTCTGTCGGGTGGAACTCGACATTCGATTTCTTCATGTCGAAGATGCAGAATTCCTTCCGCTTCTTCTCCTCACGACGATACTCGATGATTCTCTTTGCCACAATGATCACTACGGCAATAACGGCAACAATGACAGCAATGCCGAAGAGGACAATCAACAGAATGACCCACCAGACAGGAGCCGTATCACACATCGTCTTTGATTCGTTTGGTTTGTACCAGAACGAACATTCGGTGCATTTCGATCCACTTGATTTCGTGCACTTTCGAATCATGGAGAAGTGGACACATTCGTTGTTCACCAACACGTTTTCGTCTTCACACATTTGACACACACCATCATTTGTGCACAATGAACAGTTCGCGATGCGGTCAGAACACGGGGAACAATATTGTCCAACAATGTAATATCCATCGTCACACATCGTACACCCACTATGCGTCTTCTCAGTGCAGTTCTCAAGTTCATCATATGAAATGCATTCTGTCGAATCTCTGGTCAGGAAGAATTCGTTTTGGCACTGAATGCATGTTCCTGGTTCAAAGCATGTCTTGCAATTGCCAAGACACTTACCACATCCTCCTTCATTGTCTCGGAAATACTCCTCGTGACACAATGCACACTTTGCTGTTCCTTGAATGAGTTGTTTGCATCCAGTAACAGTCTGATTCGATTCAACACACGTACTTTCTGTTGTAATTGAATACCCATCAACACAACTGAAGCAGTATGTCGAATTCATGCATGTCTGACAGTTATTCGTGCAATCTAGACACGTATTCTCCTCCACATCGAAGTATTTCCCATCTTCACATCGCAAACAATAGTCTTTCTTTCCATATCTCCATTCAGA
>JAFTJJ010000011.1 GCA_017456465.1 Clostridia bacterium
AATTCTTTTTAAATTCATAAATTTTGTTTTCCTGCCAATATTTTTGCCACTTTTCTTCAGTGGCTTTGGTGTTATATTTTCCTTCTAACATGTTAAATTTCCTCTTTTTGTTTAGTTGTTTTTGTCTGTGTTACACGCTCCCATCGTTTTAGTTTGCAAATGACAGGAGCAAAAGGACGGCAACTGCCGCAGCAGAGATGATATATCCAATCAATTTTGTCTTCACTGCATAATGATCTTCTAGCTTTTGATTTCCAAATTTCTTTGCTTTTGCAAGTGTTTTTGACATCATCGAAATCACAATGCCTGCCACAAAAATCACAAGTAAGATTATTCTGACAATCAGCAGAAAAGTGTGCATGAAAAACATCCCCCTTTGATTAATATTAGGTATTATACAACATAAAATCTCGAAAATAAAGTGTTTGACACAAAAAAAATGCAATTAGAATAAAATATCACAAGTGCAAAAACACAAAGGAGGTACAAAATGAAAAAAATTTTTACAGCACTACTCACCGCTGTTGTGGTCTGCTTGTCCGCTGTCGGATTCACAGCGTGCAAAAAAAGCGATCCTGACACAATCAGAATCAATGAGGTCACACACAGCGTGTTTTATGCCCCACTCTATCTTGCGATGAACTTGGGCTTTATGGAAGATGAGGGCATCACAATCGACCTTGCAGCTGCCGAAGGCTCAAACACAAGCATGGCAACTCTCTTGTCTGGCAACTGTGACGTTGCACTCGCCGGCCCAGAAACTGCAGTTTATGTTGCCGATGGCGAAGGAAACGACATTCCTGTTGTTTTTGGCCAACTCACAAAACGAGATGGCGCATTCTTGGTTTCAAAAACTCGAATTGAAAACTTTTCATGGAACACTCATCTTTCAGGCAAAACTGTTATCGCCGGACGAGCTGGAGGTCTTCCTGCAATGACATTTGAATGGGTTGTCAACAACTTCGGAATGTACAGAAACAATGGAATAACTTTGGACACCGACACGTCATTTGCCATGCAAGTTCCAACATTCGAAGCAACTGATGCGGAATTCTGCACAATGTTTGAGCCAACGGCGTCAGAGTTTGAAAAAGCTGGCAAAGGCTACATCGTGGCTTCAGTTGGTGAACAGTCAGGTGAAATTCCTTACACTTGCTTTATTGCAAAAAAAGATTATCTGAAGAATAACAGCACAAAAATTGAAGGCTTTCTCAGAGCAGTCAAACGCGCTTACACTTACATCCAAACTGAAGAAGTTTCTGATGTCGCAGCAGCCCTTCAATCCTCTTTCCCATCAACGAGCTTGGAGTCTCTTGAATATGCTGTTTCATCATATAAGGCAATTGATGCTTGGATGAGCACACCAGCAATGACGGAATCATCTTTTTCAAGACTCATTGCAGTTCTCAAGAACTCAAGTGATTACGATGGCGATGTAACTTTTGCTGACGTTGTTGATAACACATACGCACACCGAGTTGCATAAAATAAAGTATGCTGACAAAAGTCAGCATCAAAGGAGATACAAATGGAAAAATTGCTAGAAATTTCAGGCGTTAACTTAACATATCAGAGCAAGACAAGCGAAACTGTGGCTCTTTCGGATCTTGACCTTGAAATTCTAGATAATGAGTTTGTCAGCATCGTCGGTCCAAGTGGATGCGGGAAAACAACCATTCTCTCACTGGTTGCAGGACTCCTCTCACCCACCAAAGGCGAAATCGTCTTAAACGGTGAAAAAGTGAAAGGCCCAACAACAAGAATTGGTTACATGTTCCAAAGAGATAACCTCTTTGAATGGCTCACCATTCAAAAGAATGTCACCCTTGGACTGTCGTTGCAAAAAAAGAAAACTCAGGAAAACATAGATTATACAAACAACCTCATCACGAAATACGGACTTGGAGATTTCAAAAAACACACACCAAAAGAACTTTCTGGTGGGATGAGACAAAGGGTTGCTTTGATTCGAACTCTCGCGACTCGTCCAGAACTTCTTCTTTTGGACGAACCATTTTCAGCACTTGATTATCAAACAAGACTTCTCGTTCAAGATGATGTTTACAAAATCATCAAGTCTGAAAACAAATCAGCAATTCTCGTGACGCACGACATAAGCGAAGCCATTGCCATGAGCGACAAAGTTGTCATTTTGACCCAGCGCCCAGGCAAAGTCAAAACAATTGTGAATTTGAACTTCAACAAAACCTTGACTCCGTTTGAAAGAAGGAACCAACCAGAATTCATGGAATACTTCAATCAAATATGGAAGGAGCTTCAATATGAAGAATAAGAAACAACAATTCTCAGAACTGCATTACAAATTCATCAGAAAGCTCCGAATTCAAACAGTCGTCGTTCACACAATCAGAATTTTGCTTCTTGTCGGCTTCCTTGGCATTTGGGAACTTGCAACAGCAACTGGTGCGCTCGACCCGTTCATTGCAAGCTCACCATCAAGGGTTGTAACAACTTTTGTGGATCTCATCAAAAACTCAAATTTGTTGCATCACTCTTGGGTAACACTTTATGAAACAATTCTTGCATTTTTGATTTCGACTGGAATCGGTCTTGCACTTGCAATTGTTCTTTACATGATACCATTCGTGAGACGAATATTGGAACCCTATCTCGTTGTATTAAACAGCCTTCCCAAAATCGCCCTAGGCCCACTCATTATTGTGTGGATGGGCGCCGGAACAAAAACAATTGTTGCAATGGGCGTTTTGATCTGTGTGATCATCACAACAATCAATATGCTCCATGGCTTTTGCCAGATCGAAGATGACAAGATCATGCTCATGAAAACCATGGGAGCAAACAAAATTCAAACATTCACGAGACTTGTATTCCCAGCAAACATTCCATCCCTCATTTCATCCCTCAAAATAAATGTCGGAATGGCATGGGTCGGAGTCATCATGGGAGAATATTTAACCAGCAAAGCAGGACTTGGATATTTAATTGTTTATGGCGGTCAAGTGTTCAAACTCGATCTTGTAATGACATCAATTGTTGTGCTCTGCATTCTTGCTGGCCTTATGTATGGAATCATCGCTCTCGCTGAAATCTATGTTAATAAAAAACGCTAAAAAACATCAAAAAGACAAAAACCACGGATTAAATTCCCGTGGTTTTTGTTTGTGTTTTTATTAATTTTAAAAAACTTTTGCAGTTTTTAATCTTTTCACAACACCTCATTTCAACCTTTGTCTTTACCAGATAAATTCGAACATATGTCACACATAACACCTCTTTTTTATTCACACATTGATCGTGATTTTTATATTCATTTATCGCAAAAAACAATTCTTACAATTCAATTTTGACATCATATTTCACAAATCAATCATAAATTTCAGTATAAATCTCTATAAAAAAAGCAGCGGGGAAATTCCCACTGCTTCAAATAAATTTATGTTATAATCACTAATCACGAAGATAAACAAGAACTGATATTTCAATACTTTCGACCCATGAACCAATATAATAGCCGCCTTGCCACTCCATTGCCTCTTGTCCATCATCATATGTCACATACTCACCTTCATATCCTTCAGCCAAGTAATTCCCTGTAAGTTCATCATATGTGCTGTCAAAATCAATATTAATTGTTAATTCATCATAAATAAATTCATAACCATTTGAATCATAAGCATATCGAATTGTGACCCAAGCATTGTAATCATCTCCCTCAACATACACTTCAAACTCAAACCCTTCAATCACACCACTTTCTTCAAAATTAGTGATTCCTGACTTATAACAACTATAAGATGTCTCAATTTTTTCCTTTTCAATGGCTTCATATGTAATATACAAATCACTACAAACATAATAGACCCCATCTTCTACTTGCTCACCTTCCAACTCCAAAACATTTCCATCTGCATCCTGAAGTTCGCCTTCGACATTCCAGTGTTGTAATACAGCATAACAATTACCAGCACCTTGACCAAAGCAATCATTAAAGTTAACCGAAACTCCATCAACCATTATGTCTATTCCATTAACTTCAAATTCACACCCCCCATAAGCCAAGAATTCATATGAAGAGGCAACATTAATTGAATATTCAATTGTTTGAGTCTCCACACAAACAACGACATCTTCAAAAACATACAGCGTCTCACTCACAAAATACTCGCCAAAACCATCAATATAGGAATTATATAATTCAACGCCATCAAAGTAATACAAATCACCATTATCAATTCTGTATTCAAGACTCATAAATTCCGGATCGTAACCATCAATTTCAATTGTTTGCCCATCAAATGTCACTCTTCCGTCTTCAAACAAAACTTCCGTCCCATATGCGACATAATATTCCACACCGTCAAGAGTGAATAACAATGACTCACAAAGCCCATATCCATCATTTGCAGAATAAAAACCAATCATTTCATCAGAATTGCTATAAAATGATAATTTGTCACGATCAATATTTTCCCCTCGAACAATTGAAAGATTCAAAGCTGTATAGTTTATTCCATCAATATCAGAACTATAATCTTTCAAATAATGAATCTTTATCATTTCTTGATCATCACAAATTGAATAATTAAGATTTGTTGAATCCATTTCATAGTCAAAAATATCAATTTCATATATTTGTGAATGAGATTCTCCCGCAATATTTAAATATCCAGTTCTGTAATAAACGTTTTCTCCATCATAATCATCTGCAAGAGGAGTATATGTTCCAAGTGCAAGCGCTCCAACACATGAAACCTCTCCATCGATAGACATTGGCATTAGTGTATAGATTGCAACGCCCTTCGTATTTGAAATACTACCACCATTAATAGTGAGCCCTGTGTCATAAGTTGTATCAGTAATTGGGAATGGATCAGCATTAAATATTGCTCCACCATTGCTTGCATGAGATGTAATAGTTCCAGAATTTATTATTGTC
>JAFTJJ010000105.1 GCA_017456465.1 Clostridia bacterium
GTATCAATCAATAATAATGGTCATGACCTCGGCAGCTGTTATTTCAACGTTTGGTTTTGTTGGTGTGATCAATTCATTGGTTTTGATCATGCCTTTCAACATTATTTTAATTGTGAGTTTGGCGTTTCAGATTGCAACAATGTTTACATTTTGCTCGTTTAACAAATCACTAGGCAAGTTTATGTTTGATTGTGCTCTTGACAAATTGTGGTGGACAAGGTTGCTAATTATGACATTTTTCCAGTTAATAGTATGTTCAATTTTGTCTTTTGTTGTTCCTTTTTTGCTCAAAAGTTTAATAATTGTTAGTTTTTGATACATAAAATACTGAGTTTTCGTAAATGATAATATTAAAGGTAGGAAAGAATATGAAAAAAACTATTTTTATATTATCATTTTTTTTGTTTGGTTTATTTTGTGTGAGTGGACTGGCATCAATTGGGGGATTTGCAAAAGCAAAAAATGATGTGGTGGCAGACACAGAACCCTTGGTTACAGCAAAGTCAGCACTGCTTGTGGACAGTGCAAGTGGAAATGTAATTTTTGAAAAGGATGCTGACAGAAAGCTTCCAATTGCAAGCATGACAAAGTTGGTTGGACTTGGGGTTGTCCTTGAGGCTTTGGATGAGGGGAAGCTTGGACTTGATCAGAAAGTTACAATTTCACAAGAAGCGGCATCAATGGAGGGGTCTGAGGCTTTTTTGGATGCAAACAAGCAATACAAAATTGAAGATCTCATTAAAACAGTTGTGATTTCATCAGCAAATGACAGTATGGTCGCGCTTGCTGAGTGCGTGTCTGGAAGTGAAAAGAATTTTGTGAGAAAGATGAATGAATATGCAAATAAAATTGGAATGGAAAATTCAAACTTTTCAAATTCAACAGGTTTGCCATGTGCTGATCATTTTTCGACAGCAAGAGATATGATCAAAGTTTATGAAAAGGTGAAAGATCATGGCGTTTATAAAAAATTTGCAAGTGTTTGGATTGATGAACTTGTGCATCCAAGTGGAAGAAAAACTCAGCTTGTGAACACAAACCGACTTATAAGATTTTATAAGGGGACAACGGGAGGTAAAACAGGGTTCACAAATGAAGCTGGATTTTGTTTGACTGCAAGTGCAAAAAGACATGATATGGAATTGATTGCTGTTGTTATGGGTGAATCAACATCCAAAGATCGGTTTGCGTCTGTTACAAATATGTTTGATTTTGGCTTTAACAATTTTGAAAACAGGGTTGTTGTTAAGAAAGGAGACAAGATTTGTGAAACACAAGTAAAAAATTCAACAATTAAAAAAATTAATGGGTATGCAAAAGACGATTTTGTGAAATTCCTTAAAAAAGGTGACTTGTTTGAATATCAGACTGCTGTTGAAATGAATGAACTTAAGGCGCCATTCAAAGAGGGAGAAAAAATTGGAAGTTTGCTTATTCTTGACCAGAACAACATTGTGACAAATGAAATTGACATTGTTTCTGGTCAAGATGTTGATGAAATAAAAATTGGTGATATTGTGAACAAGATTTATAATAACTGGTGATCAAGACATTAAATTGGTAAAAGCGACAGGCAAACTGTCGCTTTTGTTTGTTTTTTGATTTGACAATTATTTGACAAAGCAATATAATTAATCTTAAGGAGAAGATGGGAAATGCTACTATTTAATATCTTTACCACAGAAAATAGTTTCGTTGGTATGCTTTTGATGATTTGCGCATATATCTCAGCGCTTCTTCTTGCAATGGCTTTTCATGAGTTTGCTCACGCACATGCGGCCTTTAAAGAAGGCGATTTGACAGCGAAATCTGTTGGGAGATATACATTGGCTCCTTTTTCACATGTTGACATCAGGGGAATCTTCTTTTTGGTTTTGTTTGGATATGGTTGGGCAAAGCCGGTTCCTGTGGACTCAAGAAACTTCAGGCGTGGGAAGCTTAGTGCTTTGAGAGTTTACAGTGCGGGGGTTCTTACAAACATTTTGGTTGGTGTCATCTCTGCTGTGATTTATGCAGCTCTTTATGTGTTTTTGCCTGAAGCGTTTACTTTCGGAATTTATGGGCAAGCCGTAATGCAATTTTTGCAGTATATGATAATGATTAACTTTATTTTTGGATTTTTCAATTTGTTGCCGTTTTATTCTTTTGATGGTTACAGAATAATTGAAACATTTACAAAGCCATACAGCAAGTTTATAGATTTTATGAGAAGATATAGTTTCATTATTTTGCTTCTTTGCATTTTTACTGGTATAATATCTTTGTTTGTTGAATGGGTTCCACTTTCGCTTGCGCAATTTTTGCTTGATGGGCTTATTAAATTATTTACTTTATTTTTAGGATAAAATTATGAATGAAATCACATTAGAAGAGAAAACAATATCAAATGTTGACACAGCAGAAAAATCTGCTGAAAATTTGATTGTCCAAAATGATGTGGTTGATGCAGCGAGCCAAGAAGTTGAGACCAATGGGGTTGTGATCAAACTTGATCAATTTGAAGGTCCTCTTGATCTTTTGCTTCACTTAATCAAGGAAGCAAAGATCAACATTCAAGACATATTTATTTCTGAAATCACCGAACAATATTTGGCATTGATGGATGATATTGATGACCTTGACATTGAAAAAGCAAGCGATTTTATTGATATGGCGGCAACTCTTCTTGAAATAAAATCAAAAAAACTTTTGCCAAAACCACAAGTTTTGGAAGATGTTGATGAAGAAGATCCAGAAATTAGGCTGATCAGACAAATTGAGGAGTACAAACTTTTCAAAGACGCAAGTGAAAAACTTAAAGTTATTGAAGATGTTAACAGGTTTTATAAAAAGCCAGATGAAAGTGCTGGAGATTTCAGGTATGTACTCAGTGAAACACTGGATGTTGAGGCATTGATTGCTGCGTTCACAAAACTCATGCACAAGGTCACGGCAAAAGCAGAAGTTCCAGCACCTCGCAAAATTGAAAAAGACAGATTTACTGTTGCACAAAAAATTGCTCAAATCAAAGACACGTTGCTTGAAAAAGATCAATTCCATTTTAGTGAACTTTTTGATGCGGATTATTCAAAAAGTGAAATTATTAACACCTTTCTTGCCGTCCTTGAACTTTTGAAGGGGCAACTTATAAAGGTTGTTCAAGACAATTCATTTGATGATATGCAAATTTACAAAAAAGAGGAAAATGTACATGCTTGATAATTTGGAAAATATTATTGAAAGTATTTTGTTTGTTGCGGGCGAAGCTGTTGATGCTGCAGACATCGCATCAAAAATTGATGCAGGCAAGGCTGAAATTTTGGCTGCAGCAAAAAAGCTTCAAGAAAGATATGGGGAAAGTTCTGGGATTCAGTTGCAGATTTTTAACAATAAAATTCAACTCTCTAGTAATCCAAAGTACTCTGAAAAGGTTTCAGAGGTTTTGAATCCAATCAGACAGAGAAACCTTTCAAAGGCAACACTTGAGACTGCTGCGATCATTGCATACAAGCAACCAATCACAAGACTTGAGATTGAAGAAATTCGTGGTGTTGGATGTGATTATGCGATCAGCATTTTGATGGAACATGGTTTGATTGAAGTCGTTGGCAAAAAAGATACTGTTGGTCATCCAAGTTTGTTTGGAACAACTGATGAATTTTTGAAGCGTTTTAATATTGAATCGATTGACAGTCTTCCTGACTATAATGAGCTTATGGAGCAAGTCAAAGTTATCAGAAGCTCGGATGACAGGCTTTACAATCACTTTGAAGTTGGAGATTCTGTTGAGGATATGGAAAAGAAACTTGATATTGCAACAAGCAAAATTGAAGATGTTGCAGAAGATCCAGAATTGGTTTCAGATTCGGTGGCTCAGTCAAGTTTGGAAGAATCGACTTCGGATGATGGAAATGATTACTTCAAAAATGATTATTCTGGAACTTCTGAAATGTTTAATGGTGAATTTGATGGTGATGATGGAAACGATTACCTCAAGGATGATCCAGAAGGTGATGACGGTTTTTTTGATGAAGACGATGACTTGGTTTAATAAAGTTAATCAGAGAGGATGCATTTGATTTGTGCATCCTTTTTGTTTGAGTAAAAACAAAATTTTTGTTTATACTAAGATTATGAATTATTGGTTACTTGGAACATTTGTAATCTTGTTCATTGTTTTGATTTTTGTTTTGCCACTTAAAGTTAGAGCCATGTTGCATGTGAATTTTATTAATATGGAAGCGTATTATTTGGTTCACATCTGGTTCTTTAATCTTGTTTGTGGGAAACTTTTTTTTAATGACGAAAAATTGGTTGTGAAAAACAAACAAAACAGGCTTTCAAAAAGTGGTGAGACAAGTGATTATGACAAGGAGTTATATGTCCAACTTTTGAGATTTTCTGATCTTGTTAATGTTAATGTTTTCAAAATATATGGAAATGATGACAATGCGATGAAAACATCAATTGTGTGTGGACTTGAATCGATAATGATTGAAATTATGAAGGCCTTTTTGATTGCCAAAAACAAAACATTGAATGCATTCACGATGGTTGATCCGTGCTTTTGTGATAATCAAAATCAAACAAGTGTTTATGTTGTTATAAAAATTAGCATTTTTGATGTAATAATATCCATGATTAAAGCCAAACTAAAAACAGCAAAGAAATTGAAGAAAAAGAATGAAGGAGCAAAATAATGGCAGACAATCAAATCGACAAAATCATAGCTTCAGCAATTGAAAAGATCAAGGCGATTTCAGATGTTAAGACTGTTGTGGGTGAACCGATTGAAATTGGAGAAGTTCTCATCATTCCAATCTCAAAATTGTCTCTTGGTTTTGTTGCGGGTGGTGGTGAATATGGGACTGACAAAAATGAAATAAAGATGACAAAAAGTTATCCATTTTCAGGTGGATCTGGTGGCGGCGTTTGTGTGAATCCTATTGGATTTCTTTGTGTTCATGGAAAAGATGTGAAATTCATTAAGACTGACGGCAAAACTCCTTATGAGAAAATTTTGGAAACAATACCAAAGGTGATTGAGAGTGTGTGTGATGGAATTAAAGAAGATAAAAAGTCCAAATAAAATCATCAAAACAGCATTAATTATCGTGCTTTTTGCATTTGTTGTGTGTAATTTTGCGTTTTTTCGATGTGTGAATAATTTTGCAATGGCAATGGAAAATGATCTTTCAACTGCAAAAGCAATGGCTGTGATGGAGGTCTCATCGAAAAGAATTTTATATTCCAAAAACATGGAAGAAAGGTTGCCAATGGCAAGTACAACCAAAATCATCACAGCAATTGTCGCAATTGAAAACAACTATGATCTTGATCGTTTGGTGGAGATCACAACCGATTGTGTTGGAATTGAAGGGACAAGCATTTATTTGCGTGCCGGAGAAAAACTCACAATTCGTGAACTTTTGTATGGTTTGATGCTCAGGTCCGGAAATGATGCGGCTGTTGCAATTGCAAAAGCTACCAGTGGTTCAGTTGATGCGTTTGTTCAAAAGTGCAATGAATTTGTTAAAATAATTGGTGCAGAAAATACTCATCTTGTCAATCCTCATGGTCTTCCAGATGATGGACATTTCACCACTGCAAAGGATCTTGCAATCATTTCTGCCTATGCTTTGCAAAATTCGGAATTTGCAAAAATTGTTTCTTCGACGGAAAAAAGGATTGAGAATGTGCTCAATAGTGCAAAAAATCGTGTTTTGAAAAACAAAAACAAACTTCTTTTGAATATGGAAGGAGCGACAGGTGTTAAAACTGGATACACCAAAAAAGCGGGAAGATGTTTTGTTGGTAGTGCAAAGCGCAATGGTATGGAACTTGTTTGTGTTCTTCTTGATTGCTCGCCAATGTTTGAGGAGTGTCAGAATTTGCTTGAGAAGGGATTTTCGGAGTTTAAAATGATTGATCTTTTGGAACCAAACTCTGTTGTTGGTGAAGTGATGATTGAAAACGGATATTCTCCGAAAACAAAGGTTGTGGTAAAGGGGGGAGCAAAATTGCCACTTAAAGTTTCTGAAGTTGATGATGTTCAAATTGTATATGATGTTCCAAGCAAAGTTGAAGCTCCAAAACGTGCGGGTGATGTGGTTGGTAAATTTGAGATTTATGCTTCGAAAGACTTGATTTTTTCTGATGAAATATATATCATAGAAGATGTAAAGTCTAAGAGTTCAAACTTTGGAGAAACCTTAATCAAGGATTTTGTTCACTTGGACTAAAAAGAAGACAATAGTTCAGGTGAAGAAATGAGAATCAACAAATTTATTGCAAGTTGTGGAATATGCTCAAGGCGCAAAGCTGAAGAGTTTGTTCGGAATGGTGAAGTAAAAGTTAATGGGGAAGTTGTGACTTCCCTTGTTTTTGATGTGGGAGAAAATGACAGGGTGACACTTCAAGGTGTTGAAATTCAGGTGCTTGGCAAAAAAGATTATGTCATGCTTCACAAGCCAAAAGGCTATATTACTGCAATGAGTGATGATAAGGGAAGAAGGACTGTGGTTGATCTGCTTCCAGACAACTTGAAGCATTTGAAACCTGTTGGCAGGCTTGATTATGACAGTGAAGGGCTTCTCATAATGACAAATGATGGTGAGTTGGCTTTCGCTCTAACTCATCCATCTCATGAGGTTCCGAAGAAATATGTTGTGAGAATTGAAGGTCAAATCAAGGAAAGTGAACTTGCAGTCATTCGAAAAGGTGTTGTGATTGATGGTGAACGTTTGGCATCATGCAAAGCGGTTCCAATTTTGTTTGATGGGAAAGACACTAAAATTGAGATCATCATCAAAGAGGGAAAAAATCGACAGATTCGAAAAATGTTTGAAGCAATTGGAAAAATTGTTGTGTTCCTCAAGCGTGTTTCAATTGGTGATCTTGAACTTGGAAATCTCAGTCGTGGTGGACACCGAGAACTCACTGTTGCAGAAGTTGAATATTTGAAGACGCTCTAAAATCCAAAAACAAAGGAGAAAGTGGATGAAGGTTTGTGTTATTGGCGGTGGGGCTTCTGGATGCATGGCAGCAATCAAAATCGCTGACAAGGGTCACGATGTTGTTTTGTATGAAAAAAATGAAAAAATTGGCAAAAAAATCTACATCACAGGGAAAGGCAGATGCAATGTCACAAATGCAGTGACTGGACCTGAGTTCCTTTCAAATGTTGTTTCAAATCCAAAGTTTGTGATGAGCAGTGAAGTAAGGTTCAATTCAAACGACACAAGAGAGTTTTTTGAGGAACACGGAGTTAAACTCAAGATTGAAAGAGGAAATCGTGTTTTTCCGGTTTCAGATAAATCAAGCGACATAATCAAAGCTCTTGAACGCGGGCTCAAATGGAGAGGTGTGGAAGTTGTTTTGAATGCGAATGTTGACGATGTCTTGGTCGTTGGCAATCAAGTTTCTGGTGTTGTAGTGAACGGGAAGAGTGAAAATTTTGACTGTGTTGTTGTTGCAACTGGTGGAAAAAGTTATGCATCGACCGGAAGCACAGGAGATGGTTACAAATTTGCAAGCAAGCTTGGTCACAAGATTGTTACACCAGTGCAAGCGCTTGTGCCAATCATTCTTGAGGGAAGCGAGACAAGAAGCCTTCAAGGCCTTTCACTCAAAAATGTTGTTTTGTTTTCAAAGTTTGGCAACAAGCCACTTTATTCATCAGAAATTGGTGAAATGATTTTCACTGACAGTGGGATTTCTGGACCATTGGTGCTTTCAATGTCGAGTTACATCAACAGGTGTGATTTGACAAAACTCCAGTTATTCATAGATTTCAAGCCTGCATTGAATGAAGATATGCTTAGAGTTCGAATTGACCGTGACATTGTTTCACTTGGAGCAAAGCAAACATCAAGTTTGATGGATGGGCTTCTTCCCAAAAGTTTGGTGCCAGTCTTTTTGAAAAGAATTGGGATTAACATGACAAAAAAGGCGAACCAACTTTCAAATGAAGAACGCGAGCGAATTATTTTAACACTGAAGAATTTTGAACTAAAAATTAAAGATCTTGCATCGTTTGATTATGCTGTGGTGACAGCTGGTGGTGTGTCTGTTAAAGAAGTGTCACCAAAGACAATGGAAAGTAAGCTTGTGAAAAGGTTATATTTTGTTGGTGAAGTTTTGGATGTTGATGCACTCACAGGTGGTTTCAACTTGCAGATTGCATTTTCAACAGCTGCGCAGTGTGCAAGTAATTTTTGAGATAAGGAGATGAAGTTATGATTTTTGTAATTTGTTTTGCAATAATGTTTTTGCCCCTCACAATTCTTTTCCCAATGAGAGTCAAGGGAAAAAAGAATCTGCCAAAAAAACAGGGATATGTCCTTACGTGCAATCATTATTCCAACATGGATCCCGTGATGCTTGATGTTAAACTTGTCAAGAAACTTAGATTTCTTGCAAAGAAGGAACTTTTCAAAAATAAGTTTGTTGGATTTTTCTTAAAAAAGTTTGGTGCACATCCAGTGGACAGAGGAGCAAGTGACATCAAAGCATTCAAGTTTGCTCTTGAAACCCTCAAGAACAAAAAACCATTAGGTATTTTTCCAGAAGGGACAAGAAACAAGACAGAGTCTGAAGAAATGCAAGAAATCAAGAGTGGGGCAATTGTGTTTGCAAGCAAAGCAGGTGTTCCGATTGTTCCAGCAGCTCTTTCGCGTCCAATCAAATTTTTGAGATTTTCAACGCTAATTATTGGTGAACCATTTTTTGTTAAAGGAGAAAACCCATCAAGGCTCACGAAAGAAGAAATTGAGGAAAATGTCAAAATTTTGACTCAAAAAACAAATGAACTGAGAGAAAATTACAAAAATATCAAGGAAAACAACAAAAAAATCAAAAAATAACCCCCTCCCCCCTATATTTTGCTTGCAATTACCAAAAATTTGAGTTATACTTTAGTTGAACAAATAAAGTATAACTTTTTTTGATTCAATAATATTTTACATATTTTGTAAGATACTTGTAGTGCAGTTGAATGTAAGTTATAATTTAAGAGTGCTGAACAAATTCAAGTTCTCTCGCGATGAACACTTGTGTTTTATGCTGATGTGACGCGAATGGGCTAGGGCGTGTCAAGCTGAGTTGCCGGTTGCAAGTCAGTAGCCAAAGCGGGGAGCGATTTTGTAATCGCGGACGGGAAGAGCTTGCTCATCTCTTGGAACACTGAAGCAGTCAAGTGTGTGGACAAAATATGGGGTTTTATGCTGATGTGGCTCAGGGGCGCGACGTGTCAAGCTGAGTTGCCGGTGGCAAGTCAGTAGCCAAAGCGGGGAGCGATTTTGTAATCGCGGACGGGAAGAGCTTGCTCATCTCTTGGAACACCGAAGCAGTCAAGTGTGTGGACAA
>JAFTJJ010000106.1 GCA_017456465.1 Clostridia bacterium
ACAATAAGAATGATCTCAATAGTTTTTTAGAGGATTGTTTAAAAGAACTTTTAAATGAAAATTTATAGACTTAAAAATATAAAACCTCAATCAATATCCCTAAAATTATTTAAATATAAATTATCCTTTAGAGAAACATTTGAAATCTTCCTTAAAAAAACACGAACTCCATGATCGAAAATCTTTGTTCGATTGAAATTCGTGTTTTTTGTTTATTTCTTAGCCCAGTTTGTAATTATTATTTTTTAGAGAAAACACACAAAAGTTTTTTGTTTGGCTTATTATTTTACGGTTGTGACTTTCCCCATGATTTACCAAATAGTTCTTTCCCGTTAGGTTCTAGTTGTAAATTGGCATATTTCAACAACATTTTTTCTGTTTTTTCACTATAAGATTCTTGCTTATCTAAAGCAATTACAACTTGTTTACCACATGCAATGTATTGATCAATAATTCTTTCAACAGCATTATCTGATATTTGTTTCAAAACAACTGAATCATGCACTAAAATAGGTAGTTTAGACAAGTGCATGATTGCAAGATCAAAGACAACCAATCCTTTAAAAGCTATTCCTGTTCCTGTGTCGTTAGGAGTAAAGAATGTATAATTAGAGCCTGAAAAATGAACTGTAGGAGCATTAAATTTTTCTGTATAAAGTTCACTATTAATACGATCCATTTCTGTGTTTAACATTTTTTCTATGATGCCAAACTGTTCGTTTTTTGCATTTAACAACAATTCTTCCACTTCTTTTTTTTCATTTTTAAGTTTCACTAATTTTTCAAAAGAATCGTTCTCTGCTTTCATTTTATTAATAAGTTTCAGTATATCAGCATATTTTTGCAAAACAATTTTTGAAAGATTTGGATTTTTTATTAGTTTTTGCAATTGATCTTCAAGATCAGCAGCAATCGCTTCGTATTCTTTTAATTGTTCCAAAAGCAATTTCTTTTCTTCCTTCAATTCCTCCTTGAAGATTTTAGATATATTCTTATGGAAAGATTCAATTTCTTCTATATGTTTTATGTTAACTATAGGAAAAAATTTTTTGAGCTCATCATATGTAGTAGAAGTTTGCGAAAATTTATACTCAATATTATCATTTAATGTGTCTAACTTTCGTTTTATACCACTACAAATCCTTTTTGTTCTGGATAATTCTTTCTTTATGCGAATAGCCTCTTCCGATGCAACAGCATCTGCTTCGAGCAATCCCTTTTCAAGCCCAGACGAAATACTCATTATTTCATCTTGGAGATTTTTAATTCTAAGTGTATTTGCATCATATTCTTTTTTCCCAATTTTAGATACATATTGATGTTTTTGAGCCTTTTCAAAAATAGAAAGAGCCTCCTTTGCCGCATTTGTTTTTTCTTCTAGTTGAGAAATTATAGAATATCTTCCAAAAAGTTTCAGCAAGGAAATGCATGCTTTATTTCCATTTTCAACAGAGGCTGCATTTAATGGCCTATTTTCATCAATATTCTTCTTTCCATAAGCACGAATATATCTCCCCACTGCATCCCTAAACGATAAATTTGGGAGATCAATATTATATTTCTTTGAGAGCCATTCACAAAAATCATCATTTGTAATAGATTCTATGTGATTATATTCTTCATTACACCTCCACACCATCTTTGGTTCAGTATTTTTTCGGGAAAAATAGTAATCTTTCCCTTCAAATTCAAATTTAAAACAGATTTCGTGAGGTGCAACATTTTTTAAAATATCTTCCGAATGAGCATATGTATTTCCACCAAAAACAAAATCAATGACCAGCATAAACGTCGATTTCCCAATAGAATTATCTGCCGTTTTTGTTCCCAATATAACATTTAAACCATTATCAAACTTTATTTTCTTTTGGTGAAATTCTTCACAAAATATTTCACGCAACATAATGTAACACCTCCTCTTTTACAAGATACTCAATTTTCCCTAAGGCAAATAAACAGTCCAAAGCGTCAATAAAATCTGAATAAGTATTATAATATTTTTTTGTTTCATAATAAAGTTGAAAAACCTGCATGTTTTTTAGGACAAGCAAATCAAGAATTGGTATTAATTTACTTAATACACTGTCTTTGTATGAAGTTACTTTATTCGGAAATTTCATAAAACACCTCGCAATTTTGAACAAAAAATGACACAATAATTTCACAAGCAATATTAGATGAACACAAAGTTTTATTTTTTATCCACTGTACTAAATGTTGAAAAATTATTTCTTTATCTTGAGTTTTGTCATTTATTTTTATAAAACAACTGCGTATTTGTTCTGCTAGAATGTTTTGATGAAATCCATTCTTGCCATCCATTTCTTTGAGGATATCTCTAATAAACGGATAATACTCTACAACGTAATTTTTAATTTTTCTTTTTATAGATACTTCATTGATATAAAACTTATTTTTAAGATATTTAGGTTCAAACGACAACTCCGACAATTCTTCATCTTGAACACACGAAAGTTTGGTTAGTATCAATTCAATCTGATCTTCTAAATATAAATCTCGAGTAGCGGCGTTTAATTCACTTTCCAACAAACACTTTTCTTTAATTTCCACTAATTGAATATATTCCTGTGCTGTAGTATGGAAATCCTGAGTAGGATGACATTCTTTACAAAGCGCAATCTTGTTCTCATATGATTCACAATTTTTGCCCAAACGACGCAACCCTTTAAAGTTGACATACTGTTCAACCGTCGGACTGTTTGGATAAATATGTGCAATTTCGAAAAGTTTTTGTTCTGGCTTTATTTGATCTCTATATTGCAATTCTTTTCCACACAATGGACAATGATAATCAACCTCTCTCAAAAATAATCGTACTTCTGCATCAGTTGGACTTTGTCTATCCTTATGATAAGGATCTAATTTTATTATATTTTTTAACTCTTCCTTTGATAATCTGTACATTACATCCCCTTTTACACTAAATTCTATTTCCTAAAGTTCTATTAGGCAATTAATAGACTATTAGTGGTTATTAATAAGTTACGACATCAACATTATAACATATAATTTATTGACTTTGTATAAATTTATAAAATTAATACAAAAACACAACAAATTTTTTGTCTACGATACTTCTGATAACCTGTAAAAACGAACATCTAATTTTATGTAATTGTTTTTATTGATTAATAACTTCATTTAATATATAATTAAATCGAGGATGCTGTGATGATTATAATAAACGGACTTCCTGGAACAGGAAAAACAACGCTTAGTAAAATGTTTGCAAATTCATATGGATACAAGTATTTTAATGATTGGGAAATATTTAAAGCAAACAATATTCAAATAAATGAGCTTGAAGATAAAAACATAATTAGCGAAAAATATTCAAAACTAATTGCTGATTATGTTATCAAGAATAAGGATGATAAAGTTGTGTTTGATTTAGAATACTCTATTTCTCCTAATGATTTAATAAAGCATGGATTAAATGGTATTGCACAAAGTTTTTATTTGGGATTTACTTCTCTTTCTAATGATACAATATTTAATCTATTTCGCAAAAGCTCTTCAAATGACAATGTTTCTGATGATGAGTTAAAACAGAAAATTGACTATTATAAGAACTGCAGCCTTGACTATCAAAAACAATGTGAAGAATACAATTTAGAATTTATAGATATCTGCAAAGACAGAAAGTTAATCTTTGAAGAAATTTTAGATAAAATCAAATGATATAAAATGATATAGAAATATCATACTTTGATATATAAAAATTTGCGTCAAGTATCGATAAGATGGGCGTTTGCGGTACGGTTCGATATCCTTCTGCTCCGCCAAGCGGAACTGATAACACCAATCAGGCATTATCAGTTCTTTTTTTATGTGAAAATGTCAACATTTATCAATCAAACTCAAGCATGATTTGGTTCGGTTCAAATTCTGATTATCCAATCTTTCATAATTTTCTTGACAAGAGTTATGAATTATGATTTACTATGATCAATGGTTTCAGTTTATGGCGCTCGCTTTGAGGTCATTAAACAGATCTATTATCCATTTTGAGATATAGAATCAACGCATTGAAATGATATATTATGCCTCTTGTTTCTATGTCGCCTTGAAATTGGGCGATATTTTTGTTTTGAAGCCAAAAACAAAAAGGAGGTACATAAGTTTATGTACAACATCATTCAAGAAGACGGAAAAGTCCGAATGACTTTCTCTGTCAAATCATTCAAAAGGTTTGCCAATCCTTACAACGAAAAGGCAGAAGCCGCAAAGTATCAATGCTTTGTGAATGCAAAAGACATTCCAGAAGATCTCGAAGACTGGATGGATGTCAATCCAAGAGAACAAAATCTCGGCACAGATGTTTCAAAAAGCATCACAAAATCACTCCTTGACAAAGGCAACGAAAACTTTCACCTTCTCAACCGTGGACTCTTGATTTCTGTTGAGAAAATCACCTTCAACAACAAAACAGACGAAGCCGAAATTGTTCTCAGTGATCACGAAAAGCACGGAATCATAGACGGCGGACACACGTTCAAAATTGTGTGCCAAAACAAAGACAAAATTGAAGAAACAGAAAAATTTGTCAGCATTGAATTCATTGAAAATTTCGACATTATTGAAAATCTTGCTGAAGCTCGAAACACATCAGTTGCTGTTGATGATTCATCAATGGAAGAGCTCAGAGGATCATTTGATTGTTTCAAAAATATTTTTGAAACCCACACAATTGGTGGAGACAACTATTTCAAGCGCATCAGATTCAAGCAAAACGAACACAGATATGATGAGAACATTTCAAACATTATCGACATCAAAGAGATTATTGCAATCACAAACATGTTCAACCCATATTTATATTGTCCATCTGAAGCAGTTCACCCAATCCAATCTTATTCAGGAAAGGAAGTGAGCCTCAGAAGATTTTTGAAGGTCGCTGACCAGATTGTTCCACCTGCAGAAAGAACAAACAAGAGAAATGAAATCATCATGAACATGTCAGACGTCATCAAAGATGTTCTTGCGTTGTGGGATACAATTGAACGTGAATTTCCTGAAGTGTCAAAAGACATAAATCGAAAATATGGTTCAAAAAAATATTCAAATTACAAAAATGATGCCATAACCAAAATTTCGTTGTTCTCAAACAAAAACCTTGACTACACTGTTCCAAAGGGAATCATATATCCTTGCCTTGGTGCATTCAGAGCGCTGATTGAACAAGACAAATCAACTGGCAAGGTGTCTTGGTCAATCAACCCTTTTGGGGTATGGAAAAAGTTGGGATCATCTCTTGTCAACACAATTTTGGACAACTCAAAAACGGTTGCTGGAGACAAACCAGAAATCATTGGAAAATCTCAAATCATTTGGGACTCCCTTTACAACCAAGTGTTGATTTATAAACTAAAAAACAAATAAAAAAAAAACAACCCCCATGAGTTGCCTCGTGGGGGTTTTGTCACTATTTACAAATTCCTTTGATCGTCGCCATCAAAAAAATCTTGTTGATGCTCCCTTTTGCTTCCAAACCTTCTTGCCCTGCTTTCTTTGTGTCGTTTGTGAATTGCTCCAGCTTGTGCAATCTGTTCTCTTGTGTAAGCTTGTCTTCCACTGTTTGCTCTGACTTCTGCACATTGAACAAGTTCCCTGTTTGTGCTTCCAACAACAATCATTGCTTTCCTGTCTGCTTTTGCAATCACAAAATCAATTGGCTTGCAAAGACTGAGAACCACATTCCCTCGCTTGTCAAAAACAGCACATCTTTGATCTGAAATTTTACAGTCATTGCTTGATCTTCCCAAAATTTGAGACAATGGGATTTCAACATTTATTCCTTTCTCTTCATTTTTCACAATAACAACAATGTTGTCCTCATAACCTTCTTCAACTGACGCATACCTAATTTTTGTAACTCTTCCGGTCATTCTCTCACCAATATGTTGTTCACAATACATAACACTGCTGATGTCTTCAAAATCCTTTTCAGCTTGATCAACGTCAATTTGCCTTTGGTTTGCAATGTCAACAATTTTTTCAATAAATCTTGCTGAAATTGGTTTTGTGCCATGAATATGAGCAAGAATATTATATTGTGTAATATAATCTGGCACACGCCTGATTGGCGATGTCGTGTGACTGTAATGAGGTGATTGCAAAGCATAGTGAGAAATTCTCTCACCCATCCACTCTGCTGGGTCATCGTGCTTCTTTTCTGAATATAAATGCTCGCTGTAAACAGCTCTTGACTGCATTTTGATCAAGAACTTATTGATGACCTCTTCATTTGTTGTGTTTCGAATAAGATCAATAAGTGTTCTTGTCCCCTCAGCTGAAAGATCACCATCAAAGTCAATGCCCAGAATATCAAAAAACTCGCCAGCCCTTTCAACCTTCTTTGGGTTTGGTTCATCATGAACACGGAATATATTGTCCAAATTGTTGTCTCGAGCAAACTTGGCAGTTGCTTCATTTGCTGTCACCATAAATGCTTCAATGATTTCATGATAATCCAAATGAGGAATTGCAGCAATATCAATAACATTTTGAAAGTCGCTGTCAAACACAATATCGCGTTCTTTGTTTGCCACAAAACGAATCATCTTTCTTTGTTCGAAACCAACTTTTATTGTTTGTCCAGCATAGAAATTGAGCAACACTTGTTCTTCTGGAGTCAACTCTTCACCATTTGCAATTTTTTCATGCAAAGCAAATTTTGTAATCCCCTTTCCCTCAAGATTGTCCACAATTTCTTGTGCTTGTTCATAACTATATTTATGCTTACTTTGTATAATAGCATCATAAATTGTGC
>JAFTJJ010000107.1 GCA_017456465.1 Clostridia bacterium
CGTTATATTCCTCTCAATGTATTTCTGTATGTAAAATAGCACAAAGTAAGGGTTTTTCAATTTTTTTTTGAAAACTCGCTTGCTTTTTTCGCATTTATGCGTTAATTTATAACAATCCTCTAAAAAACTATTGAGATCATTCTTATTGTATTCTAGATATAAATAGACTTTTATGACAAATATTCCGTTTTTTAAAGTTTCAAACTCTTGGCTCGTTAGTACTTTTTTGTATTTTGCTAAAATGTTATCTAGTAAGGATATACTAATTTCTTTTTTGTCTTGTTTTAGTGCATCAACAATAAACTTAATTTGAGTAATTAAGTCATGAATATTATTTGCTTTCGCGAATCTAAGACTATTTGAAAAATTAATAATGTTGAGTTCTAAATTCATAATATTTCTCCTTATGTGAAATTTTGTGTAATTATAGCTAAATAAAAAGAATTTGTAAATACAAAAGGTGTCAAAAAAGTGTCAAATTTTCAATTGTTATTAATTTGCGATTAAAAAATATTTGTATTAATATAAAAAGTGTATTCTAGGAGACAACATGAAAATTGATATTAAAAATTTGAAACAAAATGTAATTATAGATATTAAAAACAATATTAAGATAAAAACTATTTTAAACAAATATAATTTACCAAAGTCTACATTATATTATTGGTTAAAACAGGGCAAAGATATAAGTGATTATTACAAGAAGAAGTCGGTAACTTATCAAGATTATGAAAAATTAAAGAAGGAAAGAGATAGGTTGAGTTTGGAGTTGCAGATTTTTAAAGATTTGCATTGTTTTACTGATGCAACAACTAAAGAAAAAGAAACTGCTATTTCAAAGTTTGTTGGAAAGTATCCGATAAAAGCGATGTGTAGATTGCTTGAGATTCCAAAGGGTACTGTTTACAACTATCTTTTGAGAAAAACTAAAGTTACACAATATCAGGTAAGAGATGAAGAATTAAAACAAGAAATATATAGGGTGTTTAAAGAAAGTGAAGAAAGGTTTGGAGCGAAAAAGATTTTGGCGAAACTCAGAAGTGAAGGAATAAACACAACGATGAAAAAAGTGCAGTCTTTGATGTTGCTGTTAAATATAAAATCAAAACAAAAATTAATCAAATCTGAACCTGCTAAAAAAGATGAGTCTGCTTATTATGTTAACAAATTAAAAAGATTATTTAATCAAGATGCTCCCAACAAATATTGGGTAAGTGATGTTACGGAACTTAAAATAAGCAAAAATAAATTTTACCTTTGTGTAATATTGGATTTATTTTCAAGAAAAGTTATTGCATATAGATTATCTACTCAAAACAATACAAGCCTAACAATTAATACTTTTAAAGATGCTTATGAAAATAGAAATAGACCTGCGGGATTATCTTTTCATAGTGATCAAGGGTCTAACTATACTGCATATGAATTTAAAGATTTATTAAGGCTGCTAAAAGTTGAGCAATCTTTTTCTCATAAGGGTAATCCGTATGACAATGCATGCATGGAGTCGTTTTTCTCCACTTTCAAAAGAGAAGAATATAACACTAAAATTTATAATGATTTTGATGATATGGGAAAAAATATTGATTCATATATGAAATATTATAATGAATATAGGCCCCATCAAACATTAAAAGACAAAACTCCTAATCAGTTTGAAAGTGATTATTTTGAAAAAATAGACAAAGAAAAAAGCGTGGGTTAATCACGCTCCTTTTAGAAGGTCTAATAAAAATGTTCATCATTTTTAATGACCCTTCACTTGGCGGAGAGAGCGGGATTTGAACCCGCGCTACGGTTGACCCGTACTAACGCCTTAGCAGGGCATCCTCTTCGGCCTCTTGAGTATCTCTCCATAAAAATTGCCTTAGTGAATGGGCATTTGTCACTAAGTATTTATGATTATAGCATATGGATCTTTGAAATAAAAGTATTTTTTGAAAATTTTTTAAAAAGTTTTTATTTACAATTCTTTTTCAAAGTTTGACGCGTCTTTAAGTTCTTGAAGTCGTGTATTAAAATCTTTTTTAGTTTTGCTGACCTTTTTTGCCAGTTGTGAAAATGGCATGCTTAGAATGGTTTCGACGTTTGATATTCCTAATATATATTGAGTAATCGTTTCGCCATCGGTCAAGTATTCCTGATTTTCATCTATAATTGTGTCTGCTAGAGCGAAATGTAAAAACTTATGTGGGTTATTGTCCTCAACGGAAATTACAATTGAGGTTGAACCTCGTTTTTTGCATTCGCTTAGAGCCAATTTTAGTAAGTCATACGACAGAATGCCATTTCGATTATTTTCTTCAACGAAAATGAGGGGAATTGCAGCAGTATAATTTTTGCCATTAAATTCAAGTTCGTTACTGAAATCGACAGATACTAAACCGATTGGTTTATTATCTTCTTTTGCGATAATTGTATAGTTATCTTCAGAAACTAAATCTTGTTTTAAACATTCTAGTACTTCAGGGTCTTCTAAAACATTGTTTTCAAACCCAATTAAATCATCAAGCCTTTTTTGAAAACTGACAAAAATATTAATTTCACTTTCTTTTAATTTTTCAAATTTTATCACAATTTTTACCTCGTTTTCTTATCAATAATTATACCATAGAAACATAAAAAGTCAATTGATGATTAATAAACAACACGCAGAATAAATCACGGACTTTTGAAACAAAAGAGACACTTTTCCTTTGCAAAGAAAAAGATAACCCTTTCAGGTGTTTGTGGTTTGAAAGGGTTATCTTGTGTGAGATATTAGTAAATTAGTTGAAATAGCCGTTGATTGTCACAACTGTTGTGCCGCCGGCAGGGACGGTGATTGTTGGACCACTTGCTGATGGGATTGTGATGGTTGATCCTGAAATGTTATAATCTGTTGCACTCAGAGTTGTTGTTGCTCCCGAACCGATCTTTAACGTTACAGAAGTAATCACAAAGTTTGAAGGGAGTTCATCCACAAGGCTTAACGCAGTTGCTGACACGTTGCTGTTGTTTGAAAGTGTCAAGAAGTAACTGAATGGTTGATTCCTAAAAACATTGGTTGAGCTTGATGTTTTGGTTAAAGCAAAATCTACATTAGTTTTTTTTTGAATTGTAGTGTTTGCAAAGCCAAGAACGGTGCCTGTGCTGGTGTAGCCAATGGCTTGAACAGTGTTTGTTATTGAATTCACGCTTGATGGCAAGTTGAAAATGACTTGACTTCTATATGTGAGTGTCATGGTCGCACCAACAGAGAGTTGCTGAAGAGCAAAAGTGAGTGGGTTTGTCGCCACTGGTGTCACGGCATAAGTGTTTGATCCAACAGTGAGTCTTGCACTTCCGATGACGTAAGCCAAATTTCCTCCACCAATATTGTCGATGATTCTCACTCCATTCAAGAAGCTTGAAGATGAGTTTGTGATGGTTACGGTGTAAGTAATGATGTCGCCAGCAATAAATGTTGTTGGGCTTGCAGTCTTTGTGATTGTGAGACCTTGAGCATCTTCGAGGCTGAGGGAATTCAAATTTGAGTTGATTGTTTCAACATCGCTTGAGCCATCGAACACATAGGTTGCTGTTGCATCGTTTGTTATTGTTGCCATTATTTCCTCCTATTGTAAAAATTATTTTCAAGGCAAGGGCATTTGAACTCTTGCCTTAATATATAATATGAAAAGAAAGTGAACCGTTGCCACAAAATATTCGTACATATTATCACGCAAAAACTTTATGAATAATTTAAAGTGCTGTGATATAATAAATAAAATGGAGGGAGTTGTTAATGAATATTTTCAAAAAAGCATACTGCAGAATTTACCAATTTGTGTTTAAGGTGGCATTGCCTCTCTTGCCTTACCGCGAACCACAAATCTTGGAGAGCAATGATGAGGTTTTGCAAGTGCTGAAAGACAAAGGACACAAAAAGGTCTTGTTTGTGACGGACAAAAATTTGAGAGGGCTTGGACTTACAGAAGCTCTTGAAAAAACGCTTTCTGATGGTGGTCTTGGCGTGGTTGTATATGATGAAGTTTTGCCAAATCCAACAATTTCACAAATTGAAGCAGGGCTCGAAGTGTACAAAAAAGAAAGCTGCGACTCAATCATTGCGCTTGGTGGAGGTTCGGTGATGGATTGTGCAAAAATCATTGGAGCGAGGAGTGTGAAGCCAAATCAGCCTGTTGAAAAAATGAAAGGATTGCTCAAAATTGGAAAGAAACTTCCAACACTTGTTGCAATTCCAACGACAGCGGGAACGGGAAGTGAGACGACTCTTGCAGCAGTTATTACTGATGACAAAACTCATCACAAGTACCCAATCAATGACTTTAATTTGATACCGCATTTTGCGCTTCTTGATTATCACCTCACACTAGGTTTGAACAAAAAAATCACATCAACAACTGGAATGGACGCGCTCACTCATGCAGTTGAAGCATTCATTGGTGGTTCAACAACAAAGCAAACGAGAGCTGCAGCACTTGAATCAGTGAAATTAATTCATGAAAACCTTGTGAAAGCTTATGATGATGGAAGCAATGCAGAAGCAAGACAAAACATGCTCAGGGCGAGTTATCTTGCTGGGGTTGCGTTCACAAAAAGTTATGTTGGTTACTCACATGCAATTGCACATTCTCTTGGTGGAAAGTATGGTGTGCCACATGGACTTGCAAATGCAATCATTCTTCCTGTGATTTTAAAGGAATATGGCAAGTCGGCTCATAAAAAACTTTCAAAGCTTGCGATTCACATTGGACTTGGAAGCAAAGAAAACACAAATGAGCAAAACGCAAACGCGTTCATTGCGTGGATTGAAAAATTGAATTCTCATTTTGAAATTCCAAGCAAAATTGAAGCACTCAAACGAGAAGATATTGAAGAGCTTGCAAAGCTTGCCGCAAAAGAAGGAAATCCACTTTATCCAGTGCCAAAACTTATGAACGCAAAAGAGCTTGGCAAGGTTTATGAAAAACTGATTAAAGATTAGTGAGGTATGATTATGGAAATCGAAAAAGAAGTGAGATATGCGGTGTCTGATGAGGTTTGGAACAATGTTCTTGATGGAACAGAACCATATAAAGACAAAGTTCAAATGACGGACATCACTTGTGGGGCTTATGGAAGAGAGTCATACCAAAAGACGGGCAAGGTTTTCAGAGTGCGGGAAAAACCAAGCAAAACAACTCTTGAAATCAAGAGCAGAACCGAGGACGGAAACTGGCTTGAAGAAGCTGTTAAGCTTGAGAGTGTGAAACAAGGTTTGAACTTTTTGCACCTTGCAGGACTTGATCCATACCTCTATATTGCAAGGAGCAGGGAAGTAAAGAAATACAAAGGACTTAAAGTCTTTTTTGACGACATTGAACTTCTTGGAAAATATATCGAAATTGAGTACCAAGATTCAGAGGATGCCGAAAAAGAACTTGATGAATTTGTTTCTAAATTTGGAATTGTTGGTGAACCTGCACCACTTTACGGGACGATCATCAACCAGCGATATGATGAAGACGAAGAATTCAGAATAACTTTTGAAGCAAAACTCAAAAGCTTGATTGAAGAATAGTTTTTTTAAAAATTTAAAGCACTCAAGTTTAAAATTTGGGTGCTTTTTTCTGATAATTCTTGATTAATTAGAAAAATTGTACTATACTACTATTTATACAAAATAAACAAGGAGGAAAACCATTATGTCAGATAAGTTTTATATCACGACGCCAATTTATTACCCAAGCAACAAACTCACTCTTGGAAACTGTTACACCACTGTGGTTTGTGATGCTATTGCGAGGTTCCACAAGATGATGGGCGACGATGTCTTCTTTTTGACAGGAACAGACGAGCATGGTCAAAAGATCGAAAAAAGAGCAAAGGAAGCCGGAAAGTTTGAAATGGAATTCCTTAATGAAATCATAGCAGACACAAAAGATCTTTGGAAAAATCTCAATATTGAATATGACAAGTTCATCAGAACAACCGATGCAGAGCACGAGGCAGCGGTTAAGAAAATTTTCAAAATTCTTTATGACAAAGGTGAAATTTACAAAGCACATTATCATGGAAAATATTGTACACCATGTGAATCATTCTGGACTGAAGAACAGCTTGTGGATGGAAAGTGTCCAGACTGTGGAAGAGATGTGTATGATGCAGACGAAGAGTGTTACAACTTCCGTTTGAGCAAATACACAGACAAAATTTTGGAGCTTTACAAAACCCACCCAGAATTTTTGGAGCCCCAATCAAGAGTTTCTGAGATGGTCAACAACTTTCTCAAAAATGGACTTACTGATCTTTGCGTAACGAGAAAATCAGTTAAGTGGGGTGTTCCAGTTGAATGGGATCCAGAACACACAATTTATGTTTGGATTGACGCACTTTCAAACTACATCACAGCACTTGGAGCTTTCTCAGACAATGATGAAAACTTCAAAAAATATTGGCCAGCAAATGTCCATGTGATTGGAAAGGAAATTGTCAGATTCCATGCAATCATTTGGCCAGCGATTTTGATGGCTCTCGAGCTTCCACTTCCAAAACAAGTTTATGGTCATGGTTGGATGCTCATTGGTGGCGGAAAGCTTTCGAAGAGTAAGGATGCCGGCAAAAAGGAAATTTTTGATCCAAGAGTGTTGATTGAACGATATGGAAGTGATTCGGTTAGAAACTTCATTATTGGAAACATTCCTTTTGGTCAAGATGGTCCTTACAGTCAAGAGATCTTTTTGAATTCATACAACACAAACCTTGCAAACAATGTTGGGAACTTGGTTTCAAGAACTGTTGGAATGATTCAAAAATATAATGGTGGAGTAATTGACAACACTTCAGCTCTCGAGCCTGAAGACATTGCATTCAAGGAAAATGTGAGACAACTTAGGGATCTTTGCATCAAATACATGGTTGACATGAAGCCAACACAAAGTTATAAAACAGCAATTTCAATTATTGAAGCTTGCAACGGTTACACAGACCAAGTCGCACCTTGGCGCTTGCAAAAGACGAAAACAAGAAAGCTAGACTCAACACTTTCCTTTGGGTGCTTGCAGAGGCACAACTTGAAGCCTATACTCTTTTGCTTCCTTTCCTTCCAGACAAAGTGAAACTCACTTTTGATAAATTCAACCTTAAAGTTCCAAAATTCTTTAGTGATTATGAGTTCTTTGGTCACCTTAAAACTGGTGATACTGTTGAAAAGGGTGAAAACGTTTACAACAGACTTGATGTGCAAAAAGAAATGGAAGAACTTTATGCAATTGCAAATTCATAAGTAAATACAAAAACAAAAAGTAGTGATTTACCTGTCACTACTTTTTTGATTGTTGTTGGATTTTTCAGCGCTGATATTTTGTGTTTTGAGTTTTTCATGAAGTCTACTTAATGTGACGAGTTCAACGCCTTGGTCTTCAGCGAATTGAATCATGTCTTTGATGGCTTTTGCCGTGTTTTCACCACCGTGCGCGCCGACATGACCAATAATGATTGCGTGGCCTTTTTCTTTTGCTAAATCAATTCCGTTTTGAATGTGGGCTTTGACTCCAGCATAACTTTTGTCATGGTTTGGTTCCAAAAATTCATCACGGCCGAGGTACAGAATGTTTTCTTCGATTGATGCCTGCTCGCAAATGGTTTTTTCATGTGTTCTGCTGTCAAGGAAATAGAGGTTATGCTCTTTTGCGTAGCCAAGGATTGCTTTCATGAGCGTTTTGTTTTGACTGACTCCTGAACCAATGTGAATGTTGAAGCCCTTGGCTTTGGGAACTGCTTTAAGGCATGTCTCAAGTTTTTGAGTTGCCGCGCTTGGAATGTCGTTGTTTTTGATGTAAACAGGACCATACCAATCAGAAGGCAGTGATACATGAGATTCCATTGGCATATGAAGTATAACTTCTTTCCCAGATTTGACGGCATTTTCCATGTCTTCGACAGTGTTTTCGAGGTTTGGCATGATGGCGCAAGTCAGTGGCGCTTCAATCATTAGCATGCTTTTAACTCCAGACCTGTCATAACCTCCAAAGTCATCAATTACGATTGCAAGCATTGGTTTACTGTTTTCATGAGTTTCATTTTCTGCAAAAGCAATGCCTTGAGTGTGAATTCCAGATGGCACAATAAGAAGCCCCAAAATGAAGCATGTGCAAAATAAAAACAAAAACTTAAATTTCTTTTTCATGGTCTTAGTTTTTGCTGGGAATATTGGTTTTATGCACCAAAATTTAGTTTGACAAATTTAATACAAAGAGCCATAATAATCTCATGGAAATATTTGGAACAATTGAAGATATAATTTATAGAAACAGTGAAACTGGTTTCACAATCATTGATCTTTCAGTAAATGATGAACTTGTGACAGCCACGGGGCTTTTCCCAGTGCTTGGTCCAGGGGAAAGTGTGAGACTTACTGGCAAATTTGAAATGAATCCAAAGTATGGCAGACAGTTTTCAACTGAAGCAATTGAAGTGTCGCCACCAAACACAAGCTCAGAGATCATGAAGTATTTGGCAAGTGGACTTATTTCTGGAGTTGGACCAGTGACCGCAGCCAATATTGTTCTCAAATTCAAAGAAGAGACACTCAAGATTATTGAAACAGAGCCAATCAAACTTGCAAGTATCAAGGGGATCAGCCAGAGGAAAGCCATTGAAATTGGACAAGCGTTTGCAGACATCAAAAAGATGCAGGGTGCTGTTATGTTCTTGCAGAAATATGAAATTTCGATCAATCTTGCTGTGAGGATTTATGAACAATACAAAGAGCTTACAGAGTCGGTTCTCAAGCATAATCCTTACAGAATGGTTGAAGATATTTTTGGTATTGGTTTCAAAACAGCCGACAAAATTGCCAAAAAGATGGGGATAGAGGATGACAGTGAGTTCAGAATTCGTGCCGGTATTGTTTATGTGTTGAATCAGATTGCCGAAAGACAAGGAAGCACTGTTGGACTTTTGAAAGAAGTCAAAGCCTCAACGCTTTCAATTCTTGAACTTGATGAGAGCAGGGCTGATCTCGTTGACAGTGCCCTTGTGAGTCTCGAAATTGATGGGGCGATAAGGAAGTTTAATTATGGAGACACAGAAGGTGTGTGTCTTTCCAAGTTTTATACATATGAAAAAACTGTCGCAGACAAGATTAAACTTTTGCAAAAAAGTTTGTCGGAACTGCCTGTTGACTTGTCTCGAGAAATTAAGGACTACGAGTCTGCAAACAACATGGAACTCCATGCATCTCAAAAAGCAGCAATTGAGTCTGCGGTCAAGGATGGCGTTGTGATCATTACTGGTGGCCCTGGAACTGGAAAGACGACAATCATTAAGGCTATTATTAGACTTTTCAAAAGCAGGGCGCAAAAATGTTTGCTGCTTGCTCCAACTGGCAGAGCCTCAAAAAGACTTGAGGAACAAACAAAAGAACATGCAAGCACAATCCACAGAGGACTGGAGGCAAACTTCAGGGGTGGATCGCATGGCTTCATGAGAAATGAAAACAACCCATTGGATGCGGATGTTGTCATTGTCGATGAGGTGTCAATGGTGGACAGTTTTCTTGCTTACAGCTTGCTTCGTGCAATCAGGCTTGGCACAAGACTTGTACTTGTCGGGGACAAAGACCAGCTTCCATCAGTTGGGGCGGGGAATGTGCTTGCGGACCTGATTGCTTCAGGAGAAGTCAAAGTTAACGAACTGTCTCGTATTTACAGACAAAGTGAAGACAGCATGATTATTGAAAATGCGCACCTCATCAACAATCAAGAAATGCCAGATCTTGGCAAAAAATCGGATGACTTTTTCTATTCTTCTGGTGGGGATCCAAGAGAGGTGGCATCTGCAATTGTTGATCTTGTGAGTCAACGCATTCCGAATTACACAAAGATGAAACCCGAAGACATTCAGGTCATTGCTCCGATGAAGTCGGGTGTTGCGGGAACTCTCAATTTGAATGTTTTGCTTCAAGCAAGACTCAATCCACCAATGGAGGGCAAGGATGAAATCAAAGTTCGAGAAATTATTTACCGCGTTGGTGACAAAGTGATGCAAATTGCAAACAACTATGAACAAGAATGGGTCAAAGATGCCGGCGGAGAGGTTCAGAGTGGTTCTGGTGTGTTCAATGGTGACATGGGTTACATAACTGAAATCAACAAACATTCAGGACAAGTTACTGTTTTGTTTGAAGATGGACGAAAGGCGATTTATTCAGCAATGGAACTTGACGATTTGCTTCATGCTTATGCAATCACTGTTCACAAAAGTCAGGGTAGTGAATTTCCAATTGTTATCATTCCAATTTTGGGAGGAAATCCACTTCTTTACAACAAGAATCTTTTGTATACAGCTGTTACTCGTGCGAAAAAAATGGTGATGCTCATTGGTGGCAGAAACTATATTTACAGCATGGTTAAAAATGAATATAGCTTGATTCGCAACACGATGCTTAAGGAATTCATGATTTCATCTCTTCCATTCTAAGCATAATTTAAATTTTCCATAATATACTCATATAAAGGAGAAAATTATGGAAAAAGAAAGAACAATTAGGGAATCGAATCATATTCTCACACTCGACAACAACAAAAAAGCGATCATAACTGGAGTGGTGGAGGTTATGAGCAGCACAGACAAAGCAGTGGTTGCACGCACTGACACTGTGACTTTTCAAATTTCTGGAGGCAACTTGAGAGTTTCAAAACTTGTTCCAGAAGAAAAATTGTGTCAGGTTGATGGTGACATTTGCAAACTCGAATATAACAAATCAAATCATGGAAAAAACTTTTTCAAAAGGATTTTTAAATAATTAATGCTTGAGTTCGTTGTTTTCTTGAACTGCATTTGCATTGGCGTTTTGACTGCAGCGGCGTCGGGACTTTCTGTTTTAATCAAAAAAACGTTCAAAAACAATTTGCTGATTGATGTTGCTCTTGATTTTGGGATTTATCTTTTTGGAGCTCTGGGTGTGTTTGCACTTTCCTTCAAAATGTATAATGGGGGTTTTGCAGTTTTTGAGATTTTGGGATTTTTGATTGGAATTGTCATCGCAAAAAATACATGTGGAAATTTATTTGCTAAATTTTTTGACATGTTATATAATAGCATTACAAAACTAACAGGAAAGTTGTCTCAAACAAAACTGGGCAAAAAACTTTTCAAGTGAGGAGGGTGTGTGTTATGTCTCCATACATGGTCAAACGTATTGTTGGTGCAGTGACAGTTGTTGCAACAATTGTTCTTGTTTTTATGGTTGCGATGGTTATTGGCCAAAGTATTGAACTTAACAGACTCAACAATCAGTCAAAATTGTTGGATGCAAAAATCGAGAAACTGATTGCAACAAAAACCGAACTCACTGATGGCATTGAATACAGAGCATCTGACACATTCATCGAAGAACAGGCAAGAGAAAACCTTGGGATGATCAAAGATGGCGAAGTGATTTATATTTTTGGGTAATGTAAAAAAACAAAAAAAGGAAGAGTATTATCTCTTCCTTTTTATATTATGAATAAATTATTCTAACTCTAAGTTTTCTGCTAAAAATGATTCGTGGTCGAGAAATTCGCTTGGTGTCATTCCTAATCCGTCAGCAATCATAATAATTGTTTTGAGAGTTATTCCCTTTGTTCGATGTTGCATGATGCTTTTAATTGTGGGAAATGGAACACCACTTAATTGTGAAAGCTTGTACTGTGTTAAATTTCTTTCTCCCATAAATTTGCATAGTCTTTCAATGACTACATCATTTATAGATTTCATAAAAATCCCCTTCAATTAATCTCTTAATTAAAGTTTACCCCATGTTTGATGAAAAAATAGGATGATAAATTATTCTTTTGGTTGACACATCATCCCAAAATATATATAATAGGATTATGTATCATCTTACAGAGGGAAAGATATGGAAGAAATAAAACTCACAAATGATTCTAATAACAATTCGGGTGTTGGTAATCACAAGGGGATTTGGATTGGCATAATTGGCGTTGTGGTGTTGTTGATAATCGTGATATCAATAGCATGTGCGGTGCCAGGGGATGGTGGAGCCTCTAGTTCAACCTATTTAACTTATAGTAATTATACAAAAATTCAAAATGGCATGTCTTATTCTCAAGTGGTTGATATTTTAGGTGATGATCCAGGAGTGTTGGACTCTTCGTCAAGTTATGGTGGTTACACATTGTCTTATTATACTTGGAGTAACAACTCAGGGTCGAAATGTATCGTTGTAGGATTTGAAAATGGGAAAGTATGTGCCAAATCTCAGTATGGACTAAAGTAGGAGGGGAGAACAATGTTGGTAACATTTTGGCTTGTATTTTTTGTGGTTTTTTTTGGAATATTAATCATTGGTTTTGCAATTCACCAGTCCAATGTTTCTGGTGCGCGAAATAAGCAATTAGAAATTAATTTAAAAGCAAATAATACATTAAAAATTTCGAAATTTAATGAAACAAAGAGATTTTATATTAATGATTATGCAACGCATAATCAATCCAATGATTGTAAAAAATTTGTTGCGGTTGATAATGAGAACAAACAAATTTGTTTGATTGATTATGAAAAAGGCAGTCTGATTATCATAAGTTTTAGTGAGATATTAAATTACGAGATATACGAAAATGGAAGTAATGCCACAACAGGAGGAAATCTTGGTGGACTTTGGTCTGGAATTTTTGCAGCTGAAACTGAGGGGATGTGTAAGGAATTGAAACTCATTATACGATTAAAAAAATATGATATTTCGCATATATCATACGATATAATATCGAACACAAGTATGAATATGGGAATAAATAAATCAACACAACCATATCGAGCATGTATTTCCACTCTTCAGGAATTTGTTTCTTTTCTTGAAGTAATCAAAAGTGAAAATAAAGAATAATTTGATTTATTATATCAATATGAAAAAAAACACATGGAGATATTTCTATGTGTTTTTTCATACTAGAAGTTTGAACAAATTTGCAATTATTTTAAGTGTTAAAAAGTGTCAAATTGAAAAATGGGTCACACGCCTCAAAGTCCGATAAAATTTATGGGGGTCGAGTGGGCTGGATTTAGGGCACGTAACCAGCAGCTTGAGGGATATTAAAAAAGCAGCCTCAAAGTTGAGTCTGCTTTTATGAGTTTGGTTGCGGGGGCTGGATTTGAACCAACGACCTTCGGGTTATGAGCCCGACGAGCTTCCGAGCTGCTCTACCCCGCGTCATTCCAGTGCCTTGAATTGGCACTTTTATAGATTATCATAGATCTTCTGATTTGTCAATGCCTTTTCCCCTATTGTATGCAAATTTTTGAATTAATATAACTAAACAAAATAAAAACCAGTCCGGAAGGGCTGGTTTCTTGTTATTAAAAATAATAGATTAATTCCGTTGCAAGTTTTTTGCGTTGCTATGTTTGATTTTTTTGAAGATGTCATTGATGACTTTTTCTTGATTATATGAAGTATCAAAAAAGAGATAGCCTTTTTCTTCACACAATTGCTTTATATAATTAGCTTCAAGAATCCAATAATCACAATATCTAAGGAGTTCATCATCAGACAATCTTTTTGTCCATTCGCCATATAAATATCTTTTTTCATAATATCGAACCTGGTTGAAGTATTCTTCTCTTGAAAGATTTGGTTTGCCAAGACAAATCACAGTGACATCGTCTTGCGCATCAAATTCTTCAAGCAATTCTTCGCTTATGTCAACTCCTTCCAAAACATAATACAAATCAAGTTTGTTATCTTTTTTCTTTGTGTTGTTGATGAGACTGCTGAGGAACTTAGGAAACAATTTTTTCATTCCATTTCCACTGCTGTGATTGATTTCAAGTTCAGGCATTGCTGACATAAATGCGCCAATGAAGTTATCTGTTGAAAATTTGTTGTAGCCAACCAATTTTTGAACAATCAAGTTTGTGAGCATGGTTTTTCCACATCTTGATGTGCCTTTGATAATGTAATTCATAGTTTATCTCCAAACATTTTATATAAATGATAATAACATACTGAGAATTTTTTGTATATTAAATTAGTGCGGTTTTGTGAATATAAAAATTTAATAACTTTATTTTTATAAAAACTGTTGACAAATTTCGTAATTTATAATAGAATAAATTCGCTGTTGAATTACAGAGTGGTTGTGGCGGCTTAGCTCAGTTGGCTAGAGCGCCCGGTTCATACCCGGTAGGTCGCAGGTTCAAATCCCGCAGCCGCTACCAAACAATTCCGGCAGGTCGCAGGTTACGAGATGAACTCTAAATCCCGCAGCCGCTACCAACAAATTACCCGCTAGGTCTCAGGTTACGAGATGAACTCTAAATCCCGCAGCCGCTACCAAACAAACAAAACAAATTAAATATGGCCCCATGGTAAATCGGTTAATACACCGCCCTTTCACGGCGGAGTGAGCAGTTCAACTCTGCTTGGGGTCACCAAATTAAAAAGAGAGAAGCAATTTGCTTCTCTCTTTTTGTTTGTTAAATATTTCATTATTCTTCAAGTCCCGCGAGATAATCAATTGTAACTCCGAAATATTTGGCGAGAGATGTGAGTTTTGAGAGTGTCGGTTCGCACTCGTCTTTTTCCCAGAGACTGATAATGGATTTGCCGACACCAATCTCTCTGGCAAGTTCAATTTGACCAATATTTTTTTCTTTTCTTAAAATTTTGAGTCTGTTTCCAAATGTTTCCATACAAATATTATTCCACTAAACTGGGAAAAATACTTGACTTTCCAGTATAATGGGAAATATAATATAAGAAAACTGTTCAAAGGAGACTAAATGAGAGATATTGAAACAAAATGGAGTTCTTGGCTTCTCTCTGGAGGATCAATAAACTACTATCTGAAAGGGTCGGAACTTGACAAGCAATTAGTTGATGCTTTTTTTGAAATGGACAAGAACAGAATTGATGAGTTGATTGATAAAGGTGCAAATCCCAATGCCATTTTGACCATTGAAAAAAAAGAAGATGGTGAGATTACAAGAAGAGAGACTGGAACATTACTC
>JAFTJJ010000012.1 GCA_017456465.1 Clostridia bacterium
AGTTTGTGCCTTTGCCTTCTGTTGCATTGTCTGCAGGGTTGAATCCATAGAAGAATCCACCATTTACAACAATTGAAGAATCATTACGTCTGTCGTCTCTGATATTCAAAAGCCATGCAGGAGTGTATCCTTTGAACACACCATCATTAATTGTCACATTTCCACCTTTAACATAAATCACATCAAAATGATCAGCATCATTATCTTCAGGATCAACAGTAAGGTTTTCATTTGTGTAAGTTCCACCATTGATTGTAAGATTTCCACCTTCAACAAAAACAACAATGTTCCATTTGTTGTCTCCACAACCATCAATTGTTCCAAAACCATTGATGGTGAGATCACCACCTTCAACTACGTGGAATACTCCATCACCAGCAGTATCTTCAGGAATTGAAATGTTTGTGTTATTGAGATAAAGATTAACTTTCTTGTTAACTGTTACAGCAGTTGGAAGCTCAAAATCACCAGGATTTAAGTAAATATTAATTCCATACTCTTCCATTCCAACTTCTGGAACTGTTTTGTCAATTGCTTCTTGAAGATCAAAACAAGCAAAACCATTGAGAGTTGTGATTGGAGCAAGATCGCCAAGCTCAGCATAAACCGCATCACCAAGAACAACTTTTGAAGCATCACCATTGTAATTGTCAAACATTACACCAACAACAACTTCCTTCTCAATTGCATCGTTGTATGCATAAATATCTTTCACATCTGCAGGAGCAGAAATTTGAGTATTCATTGCCATAACATATGCATCAAATTCTTTATATCCAGCTTGTCTGTCACCAACAACAAGAGCAGCTGTTGGAACTTCGTTGCCGTTCTTCCATTGAGCATTATCTCCCGTATAAGCGTCTTTGTTTTCAAATGCACCAGTAACTTGAAGTACACTATTCATAAGAATTGTTTGTCCACCACGAACAATGAGTGCCTGACGGTCACCAACAAGTCTTGAATTCATAACAAGGACTTGGCTTGGGACAACCACAAACATTGCTGTGTTGTCTGAACCTTCATCATAGCTTGCTGTATTAAGTTCAGAATCTTTTATCGTAATTTCAACACCATAATTTTCTTCAGTGCCTGAGTTTGTTCCAATTGCATATGTTCCGGCAGTCACATATGAGCCATCAGTAATTCTGAGAGCTGTTGCATCACCATAAACAATGAATGCTGTTACTTCAGCAGTTACAGTTACATTTTCAACATTGAGGGTGCTTCCCGCATAAACACCGATTGAAGCCTCCCAGTTTGCTGGATTGATTGATGCAAGATCAAGTTCACCATTTTTGATTGTAACAGTTGCACCATTCACAACATTAATTCTTCCAGCAAATTCAGCCACTGTTGAAAGTTTGTGCCCTTGAAGATCAATAATCATGTCTCTATCAATTTCAATTGTTGCATAAGGATTTGTCTCGCTGTATGGTTGAACACCGCCAAGAAGATCAGCAAAATTAATGTCATTCCACAAAATAATTGCTGGTTTTGTGTTTTCTGTATCCAAAATTGCTTCAGCAAATTCCATTGGTTCACTTGCAGCAACAGCATCAATCAATTCAAAGTTATAACCATTTTCAACAATGTCAATGAGTTCAAACATCATCTCCATTCCTGGATCAGTCAAGTAATAATAAACATCACAACCAAGTTTGATTGAAATTTCACCACCCATATCACCTGCAAACATCATGGCTTCATCAAACTCTTCTTGAGATTGAACATAAATCCCTTTCACTCTCTCAGTCATTTCAATGTGATAGTCGCTCATGTCAATAGTTTCAAAAAGATAACCAATTGCCTTGAGCTCATCCATTGTGAGGTATTCTTCATCAA
>JAFTJJ010000108.1 GCA_017456465.1 Clostridia bacterium
ATTTTTTTGATCAAGACTTTGGCTGTGTCATTTTGGAAGAGTTCACAACATCAATTGAGGGAAGTGAAATTGATGAAGATTGGATTTCAATTGTTCGTGAGTGCAATGATTGCAGAACAATTGACGGTTGGACTTATGATCAAGCATTAGTGAGGTCTCTTGAATTTTTTGCTTATCACAAAAAACAAGCAGCCATTGCAAAGGCTGAAGAAGAGTATAAAGATGACATTTGTTTCATAAATGGCATTTTGGAAGAATTAAAAATTAAAGACAAAATTGAAGAAAGACAATTTTAAGGAGAAAAAGATTATGACAAAAATTAGTGAAATTAAACCTGGAAAAGTTGAATTTCAAGGATGGATTGAAAACCTTAGAGACAAAAAGAGCATGCAATTTATTGTTATTCGTGACTTATCTGGGAAAATTCAAGTGACTGTTGTCAAGGATGAAAAACCAGAAATTGCTGAAATCTTTTCACATGCAACACTTGAGTCAACAGTGAAAATTGTGGGTGAGGCTGTTGCAAATGATTTTGTGAAGCTTGGCGGAATTGAAATTGTTCCTGAAAGTGTTGAAATCACAAGCCATGCTGAAGCACTTCCAATTGGACCTGAAAGCTCAATTGATCAAAGGCTTGACTATCGTTGGTTGGATTTGAGATCTGAAAGAAACACTCTCATTTTCCAATTCCAAAGTTATTTGGTGAACGCGATGCGTGAGTATCTCATAAATAATAATTTCACAGAAATTCACACGCCAAAATTTATCGGAACAGCATCAGAGAGTGGTGCGGATGTGTTTGAGGTTAAGTATTTTGACAGAAAAGCATATTTGGCTCAAAGTCCACAATTCTACAAACAAATGGCAATGGCTGGTGGACTTGAGAGGATTTTTGAAATTGCACCATGTTTCAGAGCAGAAAAATCACACACAAAGAAGCATGCAACTGAATTTACAAGCTTTGACGTTGAATTTTCTTATGTTAATTCATTCCAAGACGTAATGGCTCTGGAAGCTGAGATGGTGGCATATGGTCTTGAAAAAACCAAGGCAAAATTTGGAGACAAGATCAAAGAAGTGTTTGGTGTTGACATTGTTGTTCCAAAGCTTCCTTTCCCACAAATGAAACTCAGAGATATTTATGATGAACTTGAAAGCAGATATGGCTTCTCAGTTCCAGAAGAAGAAAAGACAGACCTCACAACAGAAGCTGAAAGACTTTGTGAGCGACTCGCAAAAGACAAATTCGACCATGAGTTCTTATTTGTAACCGATTATCCACCAGAAAAGCGTGCATTCTATCACATGAGAGAAAATGGAATTTTGCAAGGTTATGATCTCATTTGGAAAGGAATTGAGATTACATCAGGAGCACAAAGAGAACACAGATACGAAGAAATCAAAAAGAATGCTGAAGAAAAGGGACTTGCAAAAGATGTTGAAAAGTATTTGCAATTCTTCAAATATGGAGTGCCACCACATGGCGGATTTGCGATTGGTGTTGACAGAATTACAATGCTTCTGTTGAATCTTCCATCACTCAAAGAAACACAGTTCCTCTTCAGAGGACCAGACAGATTGGATCCATAAGACAAGGAGAAAAACATGAAAAGAATTGAAATTAGAGATTTATATAAAGCATATCAACAATATGACGGAAAGGAAATCACTGTTTGTGGTTGGGCGCGAACAATCCGTGATTCAAAGAATATTGGATTTTTGTCACTCAATGATGGTGCTTTCAAGTGTTTGCAAGTTGTGCTTGAGCGCGAGAAACTTGAAAACTATGATGATATTGTGAAACAAACGGTTGGTGCATCATTTTGTGTGACCGGAAAAGTTGTGGTGACACCTGAAGCTCAACAACCATTTGAAATCAATGCAAGCGAAGTTGAAGTGCTTGGAACAAGCGATGTTGATTATCCGCTCCAAAAGAAAAGACACACAATTGAATTTTTGAGAACAATCCCAACAATCAGACCAAGAGGAAATCTTTTCAATGCGGTGTTCAGAATTCGTTCTGTTGCGGCGTTTGCAATCCACAAATTCTTCAATGAAAGAAACTTTGTCTATTTGCACACCCCAATCATCACAGCAAACGACTGTGAGGGGGCAGGACAAATGTTTTCAGTTACAACTCTTGATCTTGATAATCTTCCACTCAAAGATGGAAAAGTTGACTACTCTCAAGATTTCTTCACAAAAAAAGTTGCCCTCACAGTTTCAGGACAGCTTCATGAAGAGACAATCACACATGCATTCGGAAAGACTTACACTTTTGGACCAACATTCAGAGCTGAAAACTCAAACACTTCAAGGCACGCTGCTAAGTTTTGGACGATGGAGCCTGAAATTTGTTTCTGTGATCTTGATGACCTCATGGACAACGAAGAAGAAATGGTCAAGTATGTTATTGGCCATGTCATGACGGAATGTGCAGCTGAAATGGAATTTTTGAACAAGTTTGTGGACACTGGACTCATTGAGCGCCTCAAAAACATTGTTGACAATGCGTTTGTTCGACTTGATTACACAGAGGCAATTGACATCTTGCAAAAATCAGGTGAAAAATTTGAATTCCCTGTGAAGTGGGGCATTGATCTTCAGTCTGAGCATGAAAGATATTTGACTGAAAAGGTTTACCAAAAACCAGTGTTTTTGAAGAACTATCCAAAAGACATCAAAGCTTTTTACATGCGTCAAAATGATGACGGCAAGACTGTTGCAGCGGTTGACCTTTTGGTTCCAGGGATTGGTGAACTTATTGGTGGTTCTCAAAGAGAAGAAAGATATGACAAACTTGTTGAGCGCATGAATGAACTTGGACTCAAGGTTGAAGATTATTCTTGGTATCTTGACACAAGAAGATATGGAACAAACGTGCATTCTGGTTATGGACTTGGATTTGAGCGCCTTATTATGTATTTGACAGGTGTTTCAAACATCAGAGATGTGGAACTCTTCCCAAGAACAGTTGGAGGAATTCAAGGCTAAAATTTGACTTAAAAACAAACAAACCACGGAATATTCCGTGGTTTTTCTTATTTGAGGTTTTTTATTTCAAAAGTGTTTTCACAAACTCTGACGTTTCGCTGTCGTCGCAATTTGAAAGGAAGAGTTCTTTGAAATTTTTGCCACTTATTGTGTGCATCAAAAATTCCTTGTCAATGTTTTTCAAGATGTAAAGCATATCATGATGTGTGATTTTTTTGATTTCGTCCAAGATCTTTTTGTTGCGTTGCTCAGGAACAACCCTTTCTTTTGGGTAGCCGTTTCCTGCAGGGTGGGCAAGCATTTGTGTGAAACAATATTCAAGGTTGAGTTCTGCGCCCCAACCAAAGCCTTTTGCGAAAGGGAAGCTCACTGCGTTTCCATCATTGATTTGCATGAACATGAATGCGTCGCTGGGGTCAACAATGTGACCACAAAGCACGTTTGGAAATGAATTTGCAGCAAGGCATGCGCCCTCGCCAGTCCCGCAGCCAGTGACAACGAAATCAACAGTTTTTGTGTTCAAGAGGATGGCTGTGAGAAGTCCCGCTTCGACGTAAGTTAGTTGTGTTGGGTCTTCAGCGCTGTAAGTGCCAAAGTTAAGAACTTCATGACCATATTCATTTGCGACTTTTGACAGAGTGTTGTAAATAAGTTCATTTTTTGAACATTGTGAATTTTCATTGATGAGTGCAATTTTCATGGATTTGTCTCCTTGATTTTTATAAATTGATTATAGCATCTTTGAGACAAAAATAGCAACCTTTATTCGGTTGCTAATTTTTTATTTTCTTCTTCACAGTAGAGTGCTTTGTAGTCTTCACAAGTTTGCATAAGTTCATCATGTGTGCCTTGAGCAGAAATGACACCGTCTTTTATGAAAATGATGTTGTCACTATCAATTACTGTGCTGAGGCGATGTGCAATCATGATGATTGTGTGATCTTTTGAAAGGTTTTTCATGATGTTTTTGATTTTTGCTTGATTTTCGTTGTCAAGAGCACTTGTCGCTTCATCAAACACAATAATTTTTGCGTTTTTGAGAAGGCTTCTTGCAATTGCAAGTCTTTGTTTTTGACCGCCACTGAGCTGAATTCCATTTTCACCAATTTTTGAGTTGAGTTTGTTTTCTGATGCGTTAACAAAATCCAAAAGTTGGGATTGATCCAGAACTTCCAACAATTCTTCATCGGTGGCATTTGGTTTTGCAAGTCTGAGATTTTCGGCAATTGTCATGTTGAACATGTATGGAGATTGTGGAACGATGCAGACGTTGTCTCTGAGGGCGTCTTTTGTGAGTTGATTGATGTCAATGCCGTCAATCAAAATTTGACCATGTTCGCCATCTTTTTCAAGTGGATAAAGTTTTCCAAGCAGTGCTGAAATTGTGGTTTTGCCTGAACCTGATTTGCCAACAAAAGACACAATTGAGTTTGGTTTGATTTCGAAACTGATGTCTTTCAAGACAGGAACATCTTTTTTGTATTCAAACTTTACATTTTTGAATTGAATGTGTCCACGAACTTTTTCAAGTGAAGTGTTTCCAAAGGTTTCAACTGGATATTTTTCATTGTCAAAAAGTTCATTCACTCTTTGAGCTGAAACCGCACAATCATTGAGATAATCTTTGAGATGAATGATGTTGTTTGCAAAATTGCTGATTGAGTTTCGATAGTTATAAACAATCATGAAGACCGCGATGTCAATTCTGCCATAAAAAATGAGTGCAACGCAGAGGGCGATGAATCCAAAATCAAACAAGTGTGAAATTGTGGTGATGATTCCATTGATTGCTCGGACTTTGTTGCTGAATTTGAAATTTAGAGATGATCGATATGTGTTGTCGTCGCTTATTTTGTCTGTGAGATTTTCTGAAGTGTTGAGACTTCTGACGTCCTTCATTCCTCTGATGTTTTCAAGTTGAAGATTGCCTTGCTCTTCGCTGATTTTTCGCATCACACGAACATTTTTGTAATGAATGTTTGATTTGATGAATCTTGTGATGATTGACACCAAGACATACAGGGTCATGAACACGCCAACTTCCCAACTGATTGCAAGTGTGTAAAAAATGAAGCTGATCTTTGAAAGAATTGCAACAGAGTAATCGATAATTCTTTGTGGCATTGATGCAATTGTTTGAACGTCAGAGAACATTCTTGATGTGAATGTGTTTGTGTGAGCAGAATCATAACAGCTGATTTGAACAGCATTGAGTCTGTGCATCAAATCATTGTTGAGGTCATATCTGACATAAATGTTGGCTTTTTGCCAAATGTAATCGATCCCAAGGTTCGCAAGAAGTGAGGATGTGAGGGAAATCGCTGAAATGAGAATTGCATATTTCAAAATCAAATCAGGGTTAAAATTTGTTGTGAATGCTGCAATCATGTTTCCTGAGAAAATTGGAATCAGCACATTTGATGCCGAAAAAACAATCATCAACACCAAAAATGAGATCAAAAGGGGCAATCTCTTTTTGTAATATTTGAAAAGAGGTTTGAACTCCTTCATTGAGATTTTCTTTTTGTCTTCTTTTGTGTAGGTATATTTCACCTTTTTGTCAAATTTTAATTCTTTCATGTTGTTAAGTTTAACACAGGGGTTGACTTTTGGCAAGGATGTTGAAATATTTGACGTTAAATATTGGTTAAATTATAATATAATGTATAAAAGAAAAAGGTGGGATTAAAATATCTTTATGAAGTTAAAACTGCTTTGTGTCTTTATTTTGTTGGTTTGTCCCACATTTGGGATGGGGGGATTTGTTTTGGATAATGAAAAAAGTCATTCGCTTGATGTGAGCACATGTGTTTGTGTGAATGTTTATCAAGATGGGGTGAAGCAAACATTAGACAAAGTTGCTGCATTCAAAGTTCAAAATGCTTTTGGTCAAATTTTAAGTATGTCGAGAGAAATGCCGGCTTTTGGTGTCGCCCTGCATGATGAAACTCTTGAAGCAATGCAATCAGGACTTTGGCTTGAATTTGAGTTTGATGGAGCAATTGTCCACAATGGGATGTTTTTTGAAAAACTTCTTTTTAAACTTGAAAAAAATGTTTATGGATTTAATATTGTGAGATATTTTCAGGGGAAGTATGATGGTCGCTGCTTTTATTTTGATTTGGAAAACCCTGAATTAATAGATGATCTTTACGAGTTTATAGACAATATTGGAAATTATTAATTTTAAAAATCTAAATATTAACACAAATAAAATTTATTTTAATAAATTAGTTTAGTTTTTTATTGACTTTGCATACGCATCAATATATAATTAAATCATCTAAACAAATTTTGGAGGGTGTATGAAAGTTCAAAACTATTTTTCAGCAAACCTTAAGAAACTTGCTGAGCGCTATTCTCAAAAAAAGATTGCAGAAGACACAAGAGTTTCTCCTGCGAGCATCAACAATTACATAAACAAAGACAGTGAACCATCAATATATTTTCTGATGCAACTCAAAAGTGCATATGGAATCAATATTGATGATTTTTTATTCAAGCCACTTGAAAAAGCGGGCAAGAGTTCAGATCTTCCAGTGGATTATGAAAGATTTTTGGGGAACTATATGCTTTATCATTATGATACCTCTCCATCAAAGGGTGAAGCATCGACTTATGCAAACAACACACTTAATTATGGTGTGACAACCTTGTTTTTGAACGGTGATGAGATCAAGTCAAAAACACTATTTATGTCAAACAGAAAAGAGGCTGAAGAAATTCTTTCGACCCTTAACAATCAAGAAAAATTGAGTGATGTTTTGGCGTTTTATGATGAGCATGAAAAATATAAGTATGAGGGTGATTTTTCATATTCAAATTCACAATTGTTTTTGTCACTTTCCAACAATGAAAAAAATGACAAGTCTCTCTTGATTTTCAACAATCCACCAAGCGTCAAGGACTATCTCGGGGGAATTGGCACGGTCAACACTGTCAGCCGTGGAAGAGAGCACATGCCTTGTGTTCAATATATTTTGATGACAAGAGGCATTCTTTCAATTTCAGATGGGGAGATCTACAATCTTTTGGCACTTGATTTGCCAGATGTGAATTTATCAGTTGAAACTGATGAAATTATCAAACTTTTCAAAACCCTTTATGGAGACAACGAGGTTGCTTCAGCTCTTGCTGAAGATCACAAAAAGAATATTATTGAAAACACCCTCAGCAATCTGCTTTCAGAGTCAATTGAGGCAAACACTTTCAGATTTGCCAAGGTTTCAAGCGTGGATGATGATAAATATTACAGAATGATAAAGAGGAACAGAGATGTTTAAGAATATGACATACACAGATATTTATCAATCAATCATTACCGAAATGAAAGCAAAAAAGTCACAAGGCGTGGATTCTGTGAGGCGTGCTTTTGAACTTGCGGAACGTGCACATTCTGGTCAAACAAGAAAAGATGGTCAGCCTTATGTCATTCATGTGGTGAGTGTTGCTTATATTTTGGAACGATTGAATTTTGACAGCGATACGATTTGTGCTGCACTTTTGCATGATGTGATTGAAGATTGTGGGATAACGGTCGATGAACTTCGTGAACAGTTCGGGGACATTGTGGCAGGTGTGGTTGACGCGGTCTCTGCCATTGAAGAAAAGGACTATACTTTTGATGATGATTTGTTTGATGACGAAAACAATTTGAAGGCATCAATTGACAACAAAACTTATGAAAAATTGCTTTCAATGGGAATCAAAAATAGATTGGCATTCATAATCAAACTCGCAGACAGATTGCACAATTTGTCAACGATCGAAACTTTCTCTTATGCAAAGCAACTTGAAAAAGTCAAAGAGACTGAAAGATGGATTTTGCCGATTGCAAACTTGATTCAATCAGAATATTTTTACAGGAACATAAAAAATCTCATTTTTTCGATCAAAAACAAGCAAAAACTCAAAAATTATTTTGAAGCAAAAGAAATTTATTACAAGCAAAATGAGACTCGCCAAGCAGAAACAAAGGAGCAATTGAGCCTTGGTGTTGAAGCTCTCTTAAAAAGGCTCAAAAAACAAAATTTGAAGGCAAATATTGTTTCTGAAATGAGACAAGACTATTTGATTTGTAATGATATTTTAAAAAATGTTGATATCAGTGAAGTGAGGGACATAAAACTCAGTCATTTCAATAAAGTTTCAACAATGAATTTATATTTGTGTTTTTCAGGAAAAATTTCACAAAAAGAGTGCATGGAGATTTTGATCAGACTTTTGAATGAGAACAAAATCAAAGAAAACATAAAAATTATTGGATTCAAAGTTGACAAGCGATTTGGTGTTCCTTTCTTGATTGTGAAAGACAAGTCGAGAAATAGATACAGAATCACAGCGATGACAACGGCAGATTATACCATTTTCACAAATGGAAGTTTGTTTGGTGCAGACATTGAAAACATTCAGACAAAGGAAATCACAGAGGTTGCGAGTGAATATATTAATGTGTACACAAGATCTGGGGAACTCATGCGTATTGAAAAAAATGCAACGGTTCTTGATTTTGCATTCAAATTGCATCAAGATCTTGGCTTTTCGTGCAAGTATGCACTCATTAATAAGTCAAACACCAAACAGCCATTGTACACAAAACTCATTGAGGGGGACATGGTTTCACTCATTTGTGAACAAGACGAAGAAACTGGTGAAAAGAAGAATATTGCAAAGATCAGGTGGCTGGCTTATGTCAAAACAGAGTATGCTCAAAGATTTTTGATTCGTTATTTTGAAAAACAACTTGGATAAAATGTAATTAAAAGGCATAAAAAAATACAAACAAAATTTTGTTTGTATTTTTTTATTTGTTTATTTATTGATGCGCAAATCATCACCTTGAATTTGGAAATTTTTGCATTGGCGTTTATTGAATATTCTTGAAAAGACGCGTTCTCCGTATCTCGCAAGGATGCCGTCTGGTGATAAGTTTGTTGTGATTATTGTTTGTTTTTCACCAAGGCATCTTTCTGAAATCAACAAATATAAATATTCCACAGTGACGTTGTTTAGCATTGGCTCAGTGCCAAGGTCATCGATTATGAGCAGATCTGGATCCATCAAAGTGTCGAGAACTGAGACCTTTTCTTCTGTTTTGCTTGTGTGATATTTAAGGAAAATGTTGTTCATTCCAAAAGCTGAAATCATGCTCACAAGTTTGCCGCGTTTCAGAGCATAAGTTGCTGTGCATTCTGTGAGAAATGTTTTTCCGACACCTGTTTTTCCTGAAAGACAAATTAAGTTTGGTTTTTCCGGATTTGTGCTGTCAATCCAAGATTTCATGTAACCGCTCAGTTTTTCGAGTTGGTCTTGATGTTTTTGATTTTTTGCAATTTTTGAATTATATTCTGAAAAATTGTGAAGTGATGAGATGTTGTTTGATGATTCTGCAATCAAGCGTTCTTTGATCCTTTTTTCAAAGCATTTGCAAGTTCTGCCATTTTTGATTCCAGAATCGTTGCAGATTTTGCAGTCATATTTCGGGCTCAAGTCTTCAAGAGGAGTGTTCAAAATTTTGAGTCTTGATATGATTGCATTTTGTACATTTTTGAGATTGACTGAAAGTTCTTCAGTTGGTTTTTTGATTGATTTGTTTTTTGCAATATCAAAGATGAGTTCGCGTTCTTTTTTGTGCAATGCAAAAAATTCTGGATCTTTCAGCACTTTTTGCATATTATCAAACGCAACAGCTTCTGCCGTTGCTTTTTTTGTCGCAAACTCATTTTTGACGATCATGTAAATTTGGGTTTTGTTCATGGGCTACACCTCAATGTCATCAAGAGAATCAAACAGTGCATTGAGTTCGGTGCTGGTATATTCACGCGTTTCAATTTTTGGTTTTGATTCAGATGGTTTGAATGATGTCGATTTTGCAAAATTATCAATTTCAGATTTTGCAGCATCCAATGTTGTTATGTTCTTCAAGTGAAGAGAAGAGAGCAGTTTGTTGAGATAAATGATTGGTTGAACTTTTTCTTTTGCTGAACAGCTCGCAAGCATGATGACGTCAACTGGCAAGTTCCATGTGTCAGACCATGTCTTGAAAAGGTCTCTGTCATAGGCACTCACAGATCTTGAAAGACCAACAGTTTCAAGTATGTTTTTTATGATGTTGTCAGTTGCAATCACTTCTTCCAAATATTCATTGATTGCATCAATTGAGACAAGGCCAAGTTTGAAGAATTTTTGAACCACTGTGTTCATGCCCTCAAGCGTTCTGACACTTTGTTTAAAACAATATTTTGAAATAAGTTCGAGGCTTGCGTCGTCATAACCTTTGCTTGTCCAGTCAGAAATATATGTTTCCACAACACCTTCGAGATTCTGATAATAAACACCAATGTTTTTTGTGATGAGTTTTGCTGTCCCAAACATTTTTTCTTTGAGTTCACTGTATGATGCAATTTCTTGCATGGTGAAGAGTTTTTGCTCAAAATATTTCGTGAGGAGTTCATCAAGTTTGTGCATTCCACCACGTTTTTTGAGTGTTTTTGCAACTTCAACGATTGTTCCTTCAGTGAATCCCAAAACTTTTGTCCACTTGATGTACAAGTTGCGTTCATCAAGGTCAGCTTCTCTTTTGACACCAAGAGATGACAAAACTCTTCCAATTGGAAGAACTGCTTGTTCTTGTTCAAGGAGTTTTTCTTCGAGTGCAGATGTGGTTTTGATTCCTTCTTTTTCAAAAGAGTTGGCGACAGCCAAGATGTAAGGATAATTTATTGAATTATTTTTGAGTTTTGCACAATAGCTGATGATCATGAGCAATGCTTCTGGCTCAAAGTGATAGGATTCAATGAGGTTGTAATATTCATTATATTCATTTGGTCTGATCATTCTGCCCGACAGAATGCTTTGGGCTTGCTTGTTGAAATCGGCATATTTTTCTTTGACTTGAGTTTTCCCTCTGCCAGAGTGGAGTCTGACTGGAAGAAATTGAACTGAGATTGGGTCTGTTGTCATGATTTGAACAATTCCCATTTCTTGCCAATATGAAAATGCATCAATGATGTCATCGATTGAAAGCCCCAAAGCGTTTGCCATTGAATCAATTGCATTGTCTCTTGAATATGGAGAAGAGCAGAGGCTGAGACCATACAAATAAACCTTTAGGCATTTTTCATTTGCTGCTGGCAAAAACTCATTAATGAAGGCATTGTCAACAAGAGTGCTGTTGTCCATTGCAAGCGTGCTCGAAAACGAACATAGTGCCATAAACTCCCTCCCATTTGCTTGATTTATTTCTTTGTAACATATATAATAACACTAAATAATGTAAATTTCAACAGATTTTTGAGACTTGCCTCACGAATGAACAAACAAATGAGGGAATGGAGCATGACTATGAAAGCAATTTTTGACACGAAAGAGTTTTTGGATCTTGATGCGGAGGGGAAAGCAAGAATGCTTGACATGGCATCACGCGCGTTTGAGTCGCGAGATTTTGATTCTGAAATGGATGATCTTGAACGAGAAAAACAAGAACTTCAATCAAAAGTTATGCAACATAAAGAAAAAATTGAGGGTCTTGAATCTTCTGTTTCAAAATCTGAAAATAAGTTGAGTGTGAGAAAGGGGCAGGTTTTGGTTGAACTTGAAGATGTGAAAAAACAAGCGGGCATTTTCAAACAAAAAGCCGATGATCTTTCAAAGCACAAAAGTGCACTTGAGCTCAAAACCGCAACTCTTAAAAAAAGCAATCTCACAAGTGAAATTGAAGAACTCAAGACAGAGCTTGAATCTTTGAGAGAGCAAAAAATTGAACGAGAGAACAGTCTTGTTGAAATTAGGGCAAATTTTGACAGTTTCTATGACAACTACAATGAAGAAATGGCAAGGCTTTTGCTTCAAGAAAAAATCATTTTCAACAATGCAAATGATGAGACGCAAAATGAAGAAGCTTCATTTGAAAGATTCAAAGGTGAGCAAGGACTCTCTGAAATTCGTAATCAAATTTTGATCACAAAAGAAAATATTGAAAAATTCACAATGAAATGTCACGCTGTTGAGGCTGAAATTGCAGAAAAAACAGAGCAAAGGCAAGATGTGGCAATTCCCGAAGAAAGCAAAGAACTTTTTGTTCAAGCAAAGGATTTGGAGTCTGAAATTATCATTTATGATGGAATGCTCGCAAAACTTGATAAGATTTTGGACAGCACTAAAGCTGATATTGATGATGCGAAGGTTTTGTATTCTGCTGAGCTTGCGATTGAACGAAAGCGCGACGCGGAGCTTGAAAAGATCGACAAGTCAACAGCAAAAGTTTTTGAAAATACAGAACTTTCAAACTTTGAAAAACTCAGAAATTGTGACAAATCGCTTGCCGACATTTATGTTGTGGAATATGAAATTGGACTTGTGGACAAGCAAATTGAAAACATTAAAAACAAATCTAAATTCAGACTTGAAAAAGCTGAAGAGTGCAAGGAGAAAATTTCAGAGCTTTCAAAACTTTTTGAACAAAAAGAGCTGGTTGTTCGTGAATGCAAAGACATTTTGAAAGACAGACAGGACGACAGAGAAAGCTTGCTTGGAAACAATCATCTTTCGATGCTTGTTGAGTACACAAACATTGGTGACAACTGTCCTGTGTGCAAATCAAAAGTGACCGAAAAAAATTACACACCCAAAACTGATCTTGCTGGGGTGGAAAAAGAAATTGAGATGGCAAGAAGCAGAGTTTTTTATGCCGAAAAGGATCGTGATTCTGTTCTTGTTGGTCTTGCTGGTTACAAATCAAAACTTGAGTTTGAACTTGATCAAGTTGAATTTGAAAAAGAAGAAATAAATCGGCTTGAAAGCTCAAAAATAAAAATTTATCAAAGAGTGGTTGATGTGAACGACCAAATGATTGAAAATTTTGGAAACATCAAAAATGCTCTCAAGAAAACAGCAGGTGCTCTTGAAGATCTCATTGAACTTCAATATGATTTGAAAGAATCTGTTCAGGACAATATCGCAAAAAAGACTGAATTTGGTTCAAGAATAAGCCTTCTTTCTGAAAAATATGAGCAACTTTTGGATTTATATTATGTTTTGCAAAAGGAGCGTGCAGAAAGAGAAATGCTGCTTCTCGAGGCAAAGGCAACTGTTTCTGAAAGCGATTTTGAAAAAAAGAGAGTTGAGTTTTCTGAAAATCAAAACTTGGTGGAAAACATTTCTTCATCACTCATCGAACTTTACATGCAACTTAGTGAACTCAAAACATCAATAATGGTTGAGTGTGAAAAACTCTCTGAGCTTGAATATCAAAAGGGAAAACTTGAGTCAGTGGCAAGTTCAAGTGCTTCTCATTCAAATGCTGGTGAAGCAGATTATTCTCTTGATGAAATCAAAGAGAAAATGACTGCACTCAAAGAATCATACAAGCATTTGCTTTCACTCAAAAACGACGCAGAAAACTCAATGCAAAACACTCTCAGAGATTATGATGTCAAGACAAAAATTTTGGCATCAAAAATTGATGAACTTCAGGACGTATCTGCACTTGTGAGTTCACTTGTTTTCAGATATGGTTTTGCAGATGCCGAAGAAGCAAGGGCTTTCATCACGACTGACAACATGATAAAAATCAAAGAAAGTGAAATCAAGAGCTATAACAGCAGGCTTGCAAAGCTTGAAGCGGAGTATTCGCTTTTGTCAGAAACAACAAACAATGACGAGTTGGAAACAGCGGCAGAAATTATTAAACTTCAAAAAGAAATTGAAAATGCACTTGTTCGAATTGGTGAAATCAATATTTTGCTTGAACAAATCGCAAGTGAGAAAGATGAATACAAAACAGTTCTCGAACTCATCAAAAAGACAAAATAAAAACGAAGCGCATTCGCTTCGTTTTTTTCTTGATTATAATTCAAGTTTTTCTTTCAAAAGATTGATGACTTCTTCTGGGGTGTTGCAAAAGTTGAAAAAATTATATTGAAATGGTTCGAGCGTTCCAGCTTCGAGCATAAAGTCATTCATTTCCTTCACTTTGTCATAAAAACCATGGCAGTTATAAATAATGATTGGGTCATTATGTAACTTTGCTTTGATGTTGTCGGTCAGCATATAGAGTTCTGCAAGTGTTCCATTTCCGCCCGGAAGAACAATTGTTGCACTTGTGTTTGCGATCATGATTTGTTGTAAATCATAAAGTGTGTCAACGACAGTCATTGAGTTTATTTTTTCCATTCCCTCTGATTCATTGAAATAAACTTTTGGAATAATGACATCAACGATACCATTATTGTTTGTGACGTGTTTGTACATTTCTCCAACACTTCCAGCTGTCGTTCCAACGCAAAGCATTCCAATATTATAATCAACCAAAAAGTTGGCAATCTTGTCAATTCCCTCCAAATATTTTGGCTTTATGTTTGGGCTTGCGGATCCCGCAATGAAAACGTTCATGTTGAAACTCCTTAATGAATATTGATACAAAAATGTTATCACATAAAAAAAATAAAAACAACTTTTTTGCTTGATTGTGTTTATTTTATTCTTCAATTCCTGTATAATATGCTTGATATGAAAAGAGACATGGAAATTTTGGCGCCTGTTGGAAACAGGGAAATGCTTGAAGTCGCGATTGCCAATGGAGCAGACGCGGTTTATTTTGGACTCGAAAATTTCAATGCAAGGGCAAAGGCTGAAAGTTTTGACAGTCACAACATCAGATCTGTGATTGATCGCTGTCATTTGTTTGGCGTCAAGGTTTATGTCACAGTCAACACACTTGTTTCAGATTCAGAATTTGATGATGTTGTGGCGATGGTGGAAAGGGCGCATGCCGCCAAAGCTGACGCATTCATTGTTCAAGATTTGGGGCTTATGTTTTATCTCAAAAAAGCATTTCCAAACATTGTGATCCATGCAAGCACGCAAGCAGGAATTTGCAATGAATATGGTGCGAGAGTTTTGAAGAAAATCGGAGTGACAAGAGTTGTTGTTTCAAGAGAAACAACTCTTGAAGACATAAAACGAATTAAAGCTGCTGGTCTTGAAGTTGAGGTGTTTGTGCAAGGTGCACTTTGTGTTTGCTTTTCGGGATCATGTTATGTTTCAAGTTTGCTCAAAAACAAGAGCGGGAACAGAGGGGAGTGCTTGCAACTTTGCAGGCTTCCTTACAAGCTTGTGCAAAATGGCAAGATTCAAAAGCAAGGATATCTTTTGAGCACAAGGGATCTTTCACTTTTGTCAAGAATTGATGAACTTCGGGGTGCTGGCGTGGACAGTCTCAAGATCGAGGGAAGACTCAGAAGACCGGCTTATCTTGCGCAAGCAATCAAGAGTGTGAAAAATGCAATTTCAAATGAACCAGATTTAAAAGAGCAAGATTTTGCCCTCAAAAAAGTCTTTTCGAGAGGGGATTTCAACAAAGGGATTTATTTAAAAACAAAGACAGATGGCGGGATCATGAACAGCGATGTAAACAATCATTTGGGAGTAAAAATCGGAAAGGTTCAAGATGTTCGTGCTTTCAAAGATATTTTTGAAATAAAGATTTCATCATCGCACAAAATTTGCAAAAACGATGGAATCAAGTTTATTTCTGCTGGCAAAGAGCAAAGTTTGGGTGTTGGGAGCGTGAAAGAACTTGGGAATGATTTGTATGTTGTGCACACAAAAGCAAAACCACAAGTTGGGGCAGATGTTTATCTCACGGTTGACAGCCAAAGTGAAAACTTATTGCTTCAAAAGGTTCGAAAATTGAAAGTTTTGGCAAATGTCAATGTTGTTGCTGGGAAACCTATTGAACTTGAACTTGAGTGTAATGGGATTACCGTGCAAGTGAGGGGAGCAATTGCTGAAGCCGCAAAAACTCAACCTCTTTCAGAAAAACAGATTTCAGAAAATATTTGCAAACTGGGCGACACAAATTTTGAAGTTCAAACAATCAACGTGAACACAAAAAACGCGTTTGTTGCAAAAAGTGCACTCAACGAGCTCAGAAGAAATGCTATTTCTGCACTTGAGAAAAAACTTATTGAAAACCATGAGATCCAAAACTGCAAAAAGTTCGTGAGAACTGACAAATTATCGTTGAAAAAAGCAAATTTCAAGACGGATTTCAATTTTTATGTTGTTAATAATATTAATCAAATAAAATCAATAAATGATTCAAAAGCAAAAATTGTTTTTGCTCCTGAAATTTATACAAAACAAAATGTTGAATGTATAAAACAACATGTGCAAGCACATTTTTCTGCAAAATTATATTTATATTTGCCAGTTGTTGCGAACTTCAAGGATATTGAAATACTGAATGAAATAATTAACAATTATGGCAAAAATGAAATTGGGCTTATGGCTGGATCAGTTTATGGCTTGCATTATGCTGAGCATGGATTCGATGTCGTGTGTGGACTGAACATGAATGTTTCAAATAGCATGGTTTTGGCGGCTCTTGGTGAACTGGGTGCAATCAATGCAACATCAAGTATTGAAACAAATATTTTTGGAGCTGTTGATGGTGCGCATAAATATGCTGGTAGTCCTGCTGTCATGACTCTTGTGATGTGTCCATTCATTGAGCATTGTGGGTCAAAGTGTGAAAGATGCAATTTCAAACAAAACACTGAGCTTGTTATGGACAACAATGCAAATTTTTCACTTCGCAGGCAAAAAATTGCGGATTGTTATTTTGATTTGATTTTGAAAAAAGAAAAACCACGCATCCAAGGAAATGGATATGTGGTTGATTTGAGAGATTAATAATTGAAAATTTTGTCATCTTGTGAAAAATTGGGTGTGTAGGTGGTGTCGCTTGAAGAGAGATCTTGAATGTAGGCATTGTCAAAGCCCAATTTTTTTGCGTGTGCAACAACAGTTTTGTATTCAATGGGTTTGAGTTTGCGACCAATTTTGGGATGCCCCACAGCCTTGTGCATTGGAACATACTGACTCATAAGGCTCACAATTGTGTCCGCACCCAAATTTTCTTTTATCCAATCAAGAATGTTCTTTGAGTCGTTTGTCATTTCGGGGAGAACAAGGTGTCTCACGATAATTCCTTTTTGCATGATTCCATTTTGGTCAAAAATGTTGTTTGGAATCATTGATTTGATTGTTTTCAGGCATTCTTTTGCGTTTTTTGGATAATCCTTGGCGTTTGAAAGCTCTTTGGCAAGGTTTGAATCAAAGTATTTGAAATCCATCAGGAATATGTCAACAAGTCCATCAAGTTTTTGAAGGGTTTCAGCTTTTTCATATCCGCTTGAATTCCAGATGACAGGAATGGAGGGTTTGTAGATCTTGAGGGCTTCAATGATTTGTTCTGTGTAATGAGTGGGTGTGACCAAATTGATGTTCAAAGCACCAGCATTTTCAAGTTGTTTGAAGATGTTCACAAGGGTTTGCACACTCACCATTTTGCCTGATTGCTTTTGGCTGATGTCGTGGTTTTGGCAATAAATGCATCTCAGGTTGCAACCGCTGAAGAAAATTGCACCACTGCCAGAGTTTTCTTCTGCACATTCAGAAAAACCGCAAATGCATGGTTCTTCAAACTTGTGAAGCATTACTTTTGACACAAAAACTTGATTTTTTTGGCCGCAAAAACCCATTGACTGGGTTCTGTCAATGTTGCAATTTCGTGGGCAAAGCGTGCAATGTGTGTTTTTCATCAAAAAATATTTTATACTTTCAAAAAACTCGTGTCAAGTATTGATGAAGACTTGTCTTTTTTTGCGTGTGTTGTTATAATGAAACCATGAACAAAAATGAGCAATATGATGTAACAATTGAAGATGTTGGGGCAAACGGTGAGGGGATTTGTCATGTTGATGGCATCACAGTGTTTGTTCCTTTTGTGCTTCCCAATGAAAAATGCAAAATTCACATTTTGAAGGTGAAAGACAACATTGCATATGCAAAAGTGATTGAGATTTTTGAAAAAAGCAACGCAAGAGTTGAACCCTTGTGTCCGGTTTTTGGCAAGTGTGGTGGATGCAGTTTGCAGCATGCCAGTGCTGAGTTTGAACTTGATTCAAAGAAAAAACAAATTCAAACATGTTTCAAGAAATATGCTGGTGTGCAGAATTTGGATGTTCAAATGATTGACTCAAATCTTGAGTTTGGTTATCGCAACAAATGCGCATTTCCAGTGAGAACAATGAATGGTGTTGCACGGGTTTGCATGTTCAAGCAAAATTCACACAGCGGTGTGGAAATCCAATCTTGTCCACTTGCACACGGTCTCATCAACAGAGTGGTCAAGGTTTTTTCCAAATGGCTTGAAAAATTCAATGTCTCAGCTTTTGATGAAAAAGAGAACAAAGGTGTTGTTAAGTTTTTGGTGTGCAGAGTGCTGGGAAACAGAGTTCTTGTGACGGTTGTCATCAACGGGACAAAACTTGGCAGCATTGAAAAGTTTGCACAAATGCTGGAAGAAGATGGCATTGAATTTGGGTTGAATTTGAACATAAACAAAACAAACAACAATGTGATTTTAACGGACAAGTTTTTGCATGTGTGTGGGATTAGGGAACTTGAGGGCTGTGAGAATGAAATCAAGTATCCCGTGAGCAGTTTGTCTTTCATGCAGGTCAATGATTACATCAAAACGCAAATATACAACAAAGCAATCAGCAGCATTCATGAAGGAAGTGTGGTGATTGATGCTTATTCTGGGGCTGGGCTGATGTCTGCAATGCTTGCAAGGTGTGCAAAGCATGTCTATGGCATTGAAATTGTGGGCGCGGCAACAAAAAATGCAGACGAGCTTGCAAGGAAAAACGATGTTAAAAACCTCACAAACATCAATGGGGACTGCGCTGAGAAGCTGCCAGAGCTTGTGAAAAGTTTGCAGGGGGAAACAGTTGAAATTGTGCTTGATCCTCCAAGGAAAGGATGTGACAAAAAAGTCTTGGATGCAGTGGTTGCATCAGCTCCTCAAAGGGTGCTTTACATCTCATGCAACCCTGCAACGCTTGCAAGGGATGCAAAAGTGTTGCTTGATGGTGGATTTGAAATCAATGAGGTTTCTGGGTTCAACATGTTTCCCAAGACCAGTCATGTGGAAACTGTTGCCATTTTCGAAAGAAAGGAGTGATTATGAAAATCAATATTATTGCTGTTGGAAAAATTAAGGAGAAATATCTCATTGATGGAATAAAGGAATATG
>JAFTJJ010000109.1 GCA_017456465.1 Clostridia bacterium
GAAGCTTGAGAAAATGCCACGGGTTTATCTTTCAGAAAAAGCAGTGAAAATTGACGCGGTGACTGAGATTGATGATCTCTATGAGGCGCTCTTACAAGAAGAGGCGGCGGGGAACCTTGTCATCAACAGGCATGAGAACATGAGTGAAGAAGAAAAGTCAAAGTGGCATGCGGTGGTGGAAAAAGATGTTGAGAATCGTGGACTTAAATCCAAAGAAGACGGTGATTATGCCGCTTTCATTCATGAGCATTTTCCTGAAATTATTTAGCAGATGCAAAAAATGAGGACAAACCAACAAATTGGTTTGTCTTTTTTGTTTTCTTGGGTATAATAGGAAATGAAAAAAAGATAAAGGGAAAGATGATGAAAAAAGTTGCAGACAAAGAAGAAATGCTCAAGGTTCTCTCTGAGGACGGAAGTGACACTGGAAAATATGAAAAGCGCAGTGTCGTTCACGACAAACAGATTTTTCACAGAGAAGTGGTGCTTTGGGTGATCAACAAAGAAAAAAGGCAAATTCTTTTCCAAAGAAGAGCAAAAGACAAGCGGGCTTGGCCCGACAAGTTTGGGCTTGTGGCAGGGCACGTTGTGGGGGATGAAACACCAGAAGAAGCTGTTATTCATGAAGCAAAGGAAGAGGTTGGGTTGAATCTCAAGAAAACTGGTTACAGGCACTTTTTTACTTATAAAAAACAAGAACCCAACAATTATTGTTATGTTTATCACTATTACACGCTTGTTAACATTCCAATTGAAAAATTTAAAATTCAGGAAGAAGAGCTTACTGAGCTTAGGTATGTGGACTATGATGAGTACAAGGCAGCGGTTCATGGGCGAAAACATGATTATGTTTTCAAGTGGAACGAGCTTTATGACGAGATGTTTTATGATCTTGATGACATTATGGATAAATAATTGGAGGAGTTTGTATGACTTGGAAACAATTATACTCAAAAACAAAAAAATATGTGAAAGAACGTGACGTCTCACCTTTTGTTCATGCTGGACAAGTGGCTTCTGGGATTGAAACAGACAAAGGAAATGTTTATTTTGGTGTGTGTGTTGATGGAAAGTGTGATTGGGGCATTTGCGCTGAACGCGCGGCGATAATGGACATGCTCAAAAATGGAGAATCGCGTGTGACAAAAGTTGTGACCGTTGACAGAAATGGAAACTTGCGCGAGCCTTGTGGGCTGTGCCGTGAAGCTTTCATGCAACTTCACAAAGACAATGACAAAACCGAGTTTTTGGTGGATCTTGAAAAGCAAGAAACCATTTCACTCGGAAGACTTCTTCCAAACTGGTGGGGAGAGAACAGGTTTGAGGAATAGATCAAAAAGAAATAAGCTTATAAATAAAACAGCACAAAACAAAATTGTGCTGTTTTTTTTTGTTTAAATATAATAATTTTAACCTTTTAAATATTTTTTGAGTTCATCAAAGTGATCTTCTTCAAGTTGTTCAAGTTTAAGAATTAGGGATTTAACGTCTTCCTTTGGATTTTTGTAATCATATTTGTTTTTGTAGAGTTCGAGTGTGCCCATGACGGTGCCAATGAGCATCATTTCGGCAAGTTTTCGAACAGTGTTGTTGGTGACGGTGGACATTTGGATGCTTGTCCAGAGTCTTGCCTTTTCAAACCAATTGTTGTCTTTGAGTTCAACTTTGTGGGTTTTGGCAAGGTCTTCAATTTCTTCATTGATGTGTTTGTATCGTTTTTCTTGGGTTTCTAGGAGGTTCAAAAACTCCTTGTTGTCAGTTTTGGGTTTGAGGTCAGATATTGACTGCAAAGCTGTTTTTGTGTTTTGGTACATTGCGATTATTACTTCTGATGTTGTCATTAATTTTCTCCTTTTTTTTCTTAGTATGTGAAAAAAGGATTATTTTATTATGAAATATGGATTGTTTTTGTTTACAACATTACAAATTAGATCAGCAAAATCATCAACAGAAATTTTTTCTGTTTTGTTTTGGGAAATGTCAAGAAAATAAATTTTTGCAATTCCAACAAAGCCAGAAATGATATAGGCAAGGCTCAATTTTGCCTTTTCAAGGTTTTTGTGATGAACAAGTGAGTTGTTGTTGCTGTTTTCAATCATTTCAATAACTTTGAGTTCAAGGTTGCTTACATTTGTGAAAATGTAAGAGAAGAAGTCAAGGTCTTTTTTGATGATTTCAATAGATTTTTTTACTCTTGCCTTGTAAGGAAGTGTTTCGTTCATAAAAATATCGTAAATTGCAACAATATATGCTTCACAAATTTGATATAGTGCATCATTTACGCTGTCAAAATGTGCATAAAATGTTGTTCTGTTGATGTGTGCATTTTTGCAAATATTTGTGATTGTTAGGCTTTCATATCCATCATTTTTTAAAAGATAACTTATTGATTTTTTAATTTTTTCAATGCTTATTTGTGATTTTTTGTTATTCTTTATGTTCATATTTTTACCATCCTCTTGCTATTAAATATAATATCATAAAAAAACAAATTTTTTTTATTATCTCAACACTTGTATAAAATTTGTTTATTTTGATAAAAATTTTTTGTGTTATAATTTGAATACGAAAAGGAGGGAACAATATGAAAAACATTATAAAAAAATTATCAGGTGTGATTGTTGCTTTGTTGATTTGTTTTGGCGCAATGTTCACGCTGGTTGCATGTGGAAAAGATACTGATGATGTTGATGAAAGTCAAGTCATGAATTTATCTGTGAACCCAAGCATTGAATTTGTTTTGGACAAAGATGACGAAATTCTTTCAGTTTCAGCATCTAATGAAGATGGGGCATATCTTTTGCAAAAATTTTCTGATTGGGTGGGAATGGATGCCGACGATGCCGCGCTTAAGTTTTTGGAACTCGCTGAAGAATATGGTTTTGTTGTGAAGGGTGAGACTGATGGTCAAAAGTTCACAATTTCAGTTTCAGGACAAGAAGCACAAGAACTTTATGAGGACGTCAAAGAAGAAATTTCAACCAAAGCAACAGAATTTGGGCTTTCAATTGATTCGATGGTGAAGATTGAAAAGCAAAAAATTGAAGCAAAAGTTGCTGAGATGTATCAAGATTACACATCGGAGCAAATTGAAGCATTGAGTGAGGAAAAACTTATTGAACTTTTGAAAACATCAATGGATGAAACCAAGGATCTTCTCACTGATGATGAAAAGCAAGCATATTATCGTGAGCGTGCTCAAAAAGTTTTGGAAACAAAAATGGCTGCAGTTGATGCATATCTTGCTGAGCACAGTGCCGGTCTTCAGGGGCTTTTGAATAGTGGACTTCAAGCTCTTGTGGATGTAATGAATGGATTTTACAACACTCTCAAAAACACTATTTTCCCAGAATTAAATGATCGGATTGATCAACTTTATGAAACGGCGACAACAGGAATCAATGCAGTGCGTGAGAATTATCTTGCTGCCAAAAAACTTTATCTTGAAAAGGTTCAAGAATACAAGGATGCACTTGAAGCAAGCACAAATCCTGAAACTGACGCAGATGTGATTGCTGCAAAGCAAGCAATGAATGAGGCAAAGAGTGTGGCTGATGGAATTTGGGAAAGTTTGGACGATGCAAGAGATGCTGCAAAATCAACCCTTATGAGTGAACTTGAGGAAAAAGTATATGTAAAAATTTCTAAGATAAATGAAAAACTCGATTCAATCATTGCGAGCATTTCATCACTCAAAACTGAAATGGAAACAGATGTGAGGAATGCAATCACAACTCTCAAGAATTCTTATGTTTCAAATGCGAGCA
>JAFTJJ010000110.1 GCA_017456465.1 Clostridia bacterium
AATATTTTTCAAAAATATTATTGGGGGGAAAGCCATGTTTACAACAAGAAGAAGATCAAAAAGAAAGATTTTGATTTTGATGGCATCGTTTGCTGCAGCAATTGTTGCAGTTTTTGGCGTTTGTGGGATTATTCTTGGACAAACAAAGGCGGATATGTCAAAACTTGCGTTGCAGACAATTGAAAATACTTTGACATCAGAGTCTGAAGCTGTGACTGTTGAAATTGCAGACAGTTCATTTGTTGGTGGAAGTTTTGGTTTTGGTGACAGTGCAAATGTCATCATTGAAAATTGCACATTGAGCAATTCTGAAATTTCAGTTTCAGGAGGAAATGTGACAATTGTGGATTCATCGATCACTCGAAATGGCAATGGTAATGGACTTTCGGTGACGGGAGGAAATGTGACAATTGTGGACTCAAGCATTTCTGGTTGTTCAAATGGGATTTATGTTCCAACCATAACGGAAGTACCAACAATTAATCTTTTTGGAAGTACGACGATTAGTGGTTGTAGTGACTTTGGAGTTTATATGGCGCCATATATTTCTGCTACATTGAATCTTGGATATTATATGCAAGGAGAATCAGACACCTCGGTTCATGAATATTCTCAATTTTCAGGAAGTATTTCTGGAAATGGGACAGGAATTTATTCAGGGTACAACGCAACAACAAACATTTATGCGGGCGAAGTTAAGAACAACACAAATTATGGTGTTTCTTTAAATGACAGTGGACATCTTTATATGATTGGAAATGGAAGTGTTTCGGGCAGCAAGATTGGTGTTTATTTGTTGCAAGATTCAACTTTTACTTTATATGGTGGTTCAATAAAAGAGAACCGCAATACGGATGGTAATGGCGGCGGAATTTATGTGGGGTCAACATGCACGCTCAGCATGAGTGAAGATGCACCAAACTGGTCGGCTTTTGTGACAAACAATTCAGCAAACAATGGTGCTGGAGTTTATGTGTAAAGTGATGGAAATCTTCAAATTACCACCCACTGTTATTTTAATTCAAACACTGCAACGAGCAATGGTGGTGGGATTTATTCCCTTGCACCTTTGTCGCTTACAGGTGGTACTTATGTTTTTGAGAATAATGAAGCTTCGAGTGGTGGTGCAATTTATGGTGGTGGGAACTTAACAATTGACGGATCGCTTTATTTGGAAAATAACACGGCAGAAAATGGATCAAATGTTTATGGTTCAAGTGGCAAAAATACATTTTCAGGCTACTATCAATCTGTTTTTACGGACTCATATTTTGCAGGTGGAAGTTGTTCTGTTTCTGGTTCAGATATTGTGTTTGAAAGGGTGACTTTCTCGAACTCTCCAATTGGGGTCGTTACAAAGAATTCTAAAGTTTCTTTCGTTGATTCATCGATTTCAGGATCTGGAATATCAACTTATAATGTTGTGGGAGTGGAAATTAATCTTTATGGCAGCACAACAATCACTGGTTGTTCAAGTTCAGGTGTTGCAATGAATCCATATGGATCAAGCACATTAAATCTTGGATTTGGTGGTTCAACAAGCA
>JAFTJJ010000013.1 GCA_017456465.1 Clostridia bacterium
AAAGGAGCAAATCCTGAAGGCAAGAAAAATGGCTTTGTGCCTTATTCAAACCTTGGATTTAATGCTTGCTTTTCATTCGGCACATCATGCGCAATCAAACATGCTGAAAATTTCGTGAGCCGCAAATTCAACAATTCGTTTGAAGAACTGTATGATCAGTTTGAACAAAAGATTGATGTTTCTTCAAGCGAAAATGTTTAAAACTCACTTCTTTTTTTCTGATTCAAGCAAAGGAAATGTTTTATGAACAGCCCAAAAGAAAACTTGAAGTATGCTTGTCGCCTTGGACTTTGCCCTCGAACAACATTTGTTGTCCCACAAAACTCAGGAATTGTGGTGATAAATGAAAATTCAATTCGTGAAATTTTTGATAATCTGAGAAATCGCACGATCATTCGAAACTTTGCCACATGGTCACCTTTTGGAACAAAACGTGGAATAATCGAAGCCCACAACTACATCTCCAAAAAACAAATTTTGCCTGCCAGACACAAAAAAGAATTGCTTGCAAAAATGAGTTATCACTTTGAGAAAAAAGATGGAAACAAAATCATGGTTCTCGAAAGCTTTTATTTCTTGGCATCAAAAATCGATCAGTTCATGCTGGGTGCTGCTCAAGTCATTGCACTCAGAAACAAAGCAAATTCAATCGTTGCAGTCTGTGATCTTCATGAAATCGATCGCCTCAAAAATTTTGGTTTTGAGTTTGATCACTCTGTTGAGTTCGACATGCCATTTGTGAGACTCAAAAAGACAAATCTCCAAGAATTTCAGTTCGACACAAATTACAAAAGGTTGCACCATCAGCTCCACGGCATGGCATACCACGAAAACAAAAAACAGGAAACTCCTGCTTTAAGAGAATAATTTTTAAAATCAACAAAGGAATCACAATAATTATGTTACTTGACACAATTTCACAAGAGGCAGTTCAAGCCGCGAAAAAAATGGATCTCGACCCCCACACAAGTGCAGTCACAAAAATCGATGATGTTTTTGTTGCAATCGAAGACCTCCGACTCAAAAATCATGAAAGCAGTGCACATTTTGTCAAAAATGTTCCCACAACAGTTGTTGCAAGAATCCCTCACATTGGGTTGTTTGGCATTGTTTCAAATCAAATCATTGGTGAAATCACTTATTCATTCACTCCAAATGATTACATGCGCGTTGAACCAAGCCCACACTTTCAAATGTCCAGTGAACTCTTTGGTGCAATGCTCAAATATGTTGAAACAATTGCATGGATCAACAACCTGAACGGAATGATTTTTGATGCCCCACTCTCTTTCATCAACACATCAAAAGCCAAAGAACTTCTGCGCCTTGATTATCACACTGGTCACTACATTCAAGAAGGCATGGACCCAATTGTTTCAATCGAAAAAAACAAGACACAGCCGTTCACATTCAAGAGTGATTATCTTGGACTCTATGCACAGGCTGGAGGCAAAAAAATCAAAACAAAAAAATCATCACAAAATGATTCTGAAATCACAGAAACAAAGGAGAAAAATTAATGAAAGATAATCGCAAAAAAATGCTCAAACAACTCGGTCTTGCAAGCAGCTATTATGAAACAGTAAGAGTTGACAACAATTATTACATAATCGAAGACATCGAAGACAAACACAACACAGAAAAATTTCATGTTCAAATGTACATGCCAAAATTAATTGGTGGAAAAATCCAGAAATTTCATGTTGCAAGCGCGACCTATGAACTTGTTCAAGACACTTGCCCACAAATTCTTGTTTCATACCCTTCCACTGGTGAGTTTTATTTCGCTGAACCAATCATAAAATCAATTGAAAGCATTGCAGCCATATGCGGCGTAAGCAAGATGACAGTTGTTTCAAATCACCCTTATCACACAAAATACAACAGCCTTGAAGAACTTGGTTTTGAAAGGGTTGATGACAATGTTTTTGAGAAAACAGAGTTGACATTCCACAAACTTGGTGATCACTTGAGTCAAATCATGGAACAAGCTCAAACACCTTACATTCCTGAAAGCAGCTTTTAATGAAAAAACCAGAATAAAAAAACAAATCAAAAAAGACGGAAATTTTTCATCCGCCTTTTTTCTTTTTTTTTAAAAAATTATTTCTTAGCAAGCTTGTCCAAAATCTTGTTTTGAACAGGCTCCATCACAGCAAAATCCTCGTCCTTGATGTGGTCAAAGCCCAAAAGATGCAAAATGCTGTGAACAACAAGCCTCGAAAGCACCCGCTTTTTTGACTCACCATACTCCTCACTTTGCCTCAAAACTTCTTCCATGCAAATCGCCATGTCACCAATAAAATATCCACCAGAAATTTTCATTTCCTTTGATGCTGATTGCACAATCGAAATTTTTTCAAAAGGCGCAAGACTTGCACTCGGAAAAGAAAGCACATCTGTCACTTTGTCAATCCCACGCATGCGGTTGTTGATTTCTCGCATTTCTTCAGGCGAAACAATGTTCACACAAACAGCCAACTCCTTTGGCTGTTCAAGCTCTGAAAGCGTCGCACGCACCGCACGCGAAATCACACATTTGTCCTTGAAAGAAAGTTTGTTTCCAACATATTCAATCTTCATGATCGTCTTCTCCTTGCTTATTCAA
>JAFTJJ010000111.1 GCA_017456465.1 Clostridia bacterium
ATGCTGAAATTGAAAACATCGAAAAGGGTGGTCCAATCGCCATCGCAGACTTCAACATTTTAAACAACTCAACAAAAGAAGAATTCCTCACAAATATAAATAACTTTCTGGATAACTTATAAAATTAAAAAAACAAAAAACCCCGCTTTATTCTTGGCGGGGTTTTTATTCCTTTCAAAAATTATTCTTTGTCTTCAACTTTCAAGTCATCTTCATTCACTTGCTGTGCTTGATTTTCCTCATCAACCTTCACATCTTCAGTTTCTTCAACAACTGGCTCAGGTTTTGGCAGCGGTGACATATCCCACTTGAGTTTTCCATTTTCATCGCGAACAAGCTTGTCGAACGCCCATATTGCATAACCCAGCGCCACAAACACAATCAAAAACACAAACACAAAAAGAGCAACTCTTCCATATCCAATTGCATGCGCGTTCAAAAAGTAATATGGATAAGCAAGCGCCCCACTTCCAAGCACAACTTCAACTCTTGACAAAATGATGAGGACATAAATAAATGGCATAATGCATGAAAATAACGGAGCAAAAACATTTATTGATCTGTGCTTTGAAAAAATAAGATAATCAACAACGAACATTATTGGACAAACAACATGCAAAATAAGACTTTGCCAATTCATCCAATAATCACCAGAAAAAGGATTTGATAAAAGTGTGTTGTAAACAAAAAATGTGATCAAAATCATAACGCAAACACAAAACCTGAAAAGTGGCGCTTGCGCTGAAAGCCCTCTCTTTTCTCCATTTTTGTAATCACGCACAGTATAACACAAAAGAGCCAAAACTGTGAAAAAACATAAATAATTGCTGATGTTCGTAAAGAACAAATACCAGTAATTATTGTATTTTCCATCAAATACTCCAAAACTTGCAAGAATTCCGACAAAAGCGATTACCAAATAAATGCTTCTGTAAATTATTTGTGCTTTTCTATTTTGTACCATAATTGTCCTACCTCTTAAAAAATTATATCACATGACCAAAAAATCATGCAACAAACTTGTTCACAAATTCAAAAACTTTTGAAAAATAAATCTCAGGCGCAACAGATGCTGCAAGCATGTGTTCGGCATCGTCAATCACAAGTTTTTCTTTTGTTGATCCATCTTCAAGCAAAATTGCCGAATCATAAATTTCATCAAGCATCGAAAACGGAACAAAATCGTCAGCTGTCCCATGAATAAAAAGCGTAGGAATTCTGCATTTAGAGAGAGCATCTGTTGAACTTGCCCTTGAAAAATCAATTCCTATTTTTTTGTTTGCATGCAATTGCGCAGAATCAAGCAGAACACTTGCATCAAAACCAAGATAAGATTCCACCAAATATCTGAATTGATCATAAACTGAACTGTATCCACAATCAGAAACAGCAACTTTCACATTTTCAGACAAATTTTCAGCTGTTGACATCATGACAGAAGCCGCACCCATCGAAACTCCAAAAAGCACGATTTCGGCTTGTGCGTCACGCTTTGAAATCATCTCAGTCCATTCGCAGAGATCAAACTTTTCATTCACCCCCATTGTGATGAACTTGCCCTCACTCTCACCATGCGCTCTTTGCCAAGGAATCAAAATATTGAAACCCTGCTCATAAAATTTTGAGGCATAAAAAGTCATATCAAGCGGTTTCCCTCTATACCCATGCATCAAAACCACCCATTTGCTTGTTTGAGTCTCGGCAAGAATTTGATATGCTGAGAGCTTAAGATTGTCATGGCTTGTTATCTTGATTTCTGATTTTTTCGGAACATTTTCAAACCAAGAAGACGCAACAAAAAATGGATGATCATAATTTTCAAGCCCCTCAGACAAAATTTTGTCCACAACAGGCACACTTCTTGACAATGCATAATCACAAATAAATGCTCCTGCTCCAAAAAAAGTGGCAATATGTGTCACCACAATTGTCACAAGCAAAACACAAATAGCAATTATTCTTCCCTTTTTACTCATACTCATCTCTTTTGAATTTTTTGTTGTAAAAATGTTATTTATTTAAGTAATTTATTACAGATAGTCCAGCCTTCATTCCATCACTCACAGCTTTGGCAATTTGATAAGGCGTTCCATTAATGTCACCACAAGCAAAAACACCATTGATGTTCGTTTGCATTTTTTCATCCACAACAATGTGTCCATCATTCGTTTTGGTGAGTCCCAAAAGCTTTGTTATTGCACTTGCACCAATACTGCCTTCTGCAATAAAAACACCATCAAATTCTTGTGATCTTGCATCATCAAAAACCACTTTGACATTTCTGTTTTCACCATTTTTAATTTCAACAATCTTTGATTCTTCATTGTTTCTAATATATTTTGGCAAAATATTGTGAGCTTTTGCGTTCAAAAGAAGTGTCACGTCATCTGTCACATCTAAAAGATGCTTGAATTCTGCAAAAGCAAACTCAGATTCACCAATAACAGCCACTTTCTTGTTTTTATAAAAAAATCCATCACACAGTGCGCAATAACTCACCCCCTGATTCACATTGATCATGAAGTCTGAATTTGTTTTTTGCTCTTTGCCCATTGCAAGAATCAAACTTTTCGAGTGAAACTCTTTGCCGCCAGCTGAGACCTCAAACAAGTTGTTTTCATAATCATGGCTCACTGATGACACTTCTTCATCAAAAACACTTGCGCCAAGACTTTTCACTTGATTTATTCCAGTCAAATAAACATCTTTCCCCGATGCACCAAAAATCCCATAAAAGTTTTCAATTTGATTGGCTTTTGCAAGTGAACCAATGCCAGATTTGTGAATCAGCAAAACTTTCTTGTTTGCACGAACAAGATAAATACCAGCTTGCACTCCAGCTGGTCCACCACCGATAATTATTGTATCAAAAATGTTTGTCATAATCTTCACCATACATTTATATTATCATAAAATTAATGCCACTGTTAACTGTTTTTAACATATTTATTGTGTGCAACGCCTTATAATTTCCTTTCACAATTTTCTCATGCGTTCAATATATTACATTATGGAGAAAATACATATGGAATTAAAAGGAACTTACACAGCTCTTGTCACGCCATTCAAAAACAACAAAGGCGTGGATTATGAGGCACTCAAAAAATTAATAAATTTGCAAATAGATTCAGAAGTTTCAGGCATTGTTCTTTTTGGAACAACTGGTGAATCACCAACTCTGGACGCTTACGAAAAGCATAAAATTCTTGAAATTGCTGAACACCTCACAAAAGATAAAATCAATCTAATCATTGGAATTTCTTCAAACAACACAGAAAAAGCCATAAATGAAATCAAAGGGTTCAGTTCGTCATCCGCAAAAGCATTTCTCGTTGGCACGCCGTTTTATAACAAACCAACAGAAAAGGGAGTCATCACCCACTTCACAAAAATCGCAAATCAGTCTTACAAACCCATAATTTTATATAATGTTCCGTCAAGAACAGGAACAAATATTTCTCTTTCGGCAATCAAGCAACTCTGTTCCCATCCAAACATCGTTGGAATCAAAGAAGCTGGCGGAAACTTTGATTATATTTCAAAGTTAATGCTCATGAGATCATCAAAATTTGCAATTCTTTCGGGAAATGACAATCAAACACTACCAATGATGGCGCTTGGTGCAACTGGAAGCATTTCGGTTGTTTCAAATCTCGTCCCTCATGAATTTGACCTGATTTGCAAATACGCTTCTTCAGGCAGATTTGCAGCAGCAAGAACTGTCCACGAACTTCTCATGCCACTCATGAACGCATGCTTTGAGGAAACAAATCCAATCCCAATCAAATATATGCTTTCAAAAATTGGAATCATCAAAAACACACTCAGACTTCCACTTTGCTCATTGTCCTCAAAAAATAAAAAATCAATAAACAAAATAATGTCGGAATATTTTTGTATTGGAGAATAAGTTTATGTGTGGAATTGTTGGATTTATTGGAAAAAATGCAAAAACACAAATTATTGATTGCCTCAAAAAACTCGAATATAGGGGTTATGACAGCAGTGGCTTGGCGCTTATCAATAACAAAGACAAAATTGAAATCATCAAAGAAACTGGTTTTATTTCAAACATCGAAAATTTGAGCAACAATATGTTTGATGACCTAGAAATTGGCATCGGTCACACAAGATGGGCAACGACTGGCAAAGTCACAAAAGAAAACGCACATCCACATGTGTCAAATAACGGTCGTTTTGCAATTGTTCATAATGGAATAATTGAAAATTACGAAGCAATAAAGTCAGATTTGTCACACAAGGGATACACGTTTTCAAGTGAAACAGACTCAGAAGTTGTGGCCATCCTTTTGGAAGAAAATGCAAAAACTGCAAAATCCGTCATTGAAAATATAAAATTAACCACAAAAATACTTGAAGGATCATTTTCTCTTGCAATTTTGGACACGCATTCACCAGACAAAATTTTTGCAACAAAAAAAGATATGCCGCTTTTTGTGAGCGCGGGTGCAGACTTTGCAAGCATCGCAAGTGCAGTCGTTGGTCTCCCACATGATGCGATCCAATACATAATGCTTGAAAATCATGATATTGCAGAAATATCATTAAACACTATTAAAGTTTGGCAAAATGAAGAAATGGTTGACAGAAGAGTGCAAAAAATAACAAAAGATGACTTAAATCACACCATGCATAATCACAAACATTACATGATCAAAGAAATTTTTGAAGAACAAGTCGCTCTTGAAAAAACAGCCGAAGCATTTTCATCTCTGAAACCTAGTGCAAAAAAAGAAATTCTTGATTTGTTCGCCTCACACAAAAGAATCCATCTCGTTGCTTGCGGAACAGCCTATCACGCTTGCCTTGTGGGAGCATCACTGCTTGAAAGCATCGGATTTGATTGTTCATGCCATATTGCAAGTGAATTCAAATATTTCCCACCAAATCTTAATGACAAATGCCTTTGCATTTTTGTCAGCCAAAGTGGAGAAACAGCTGACACAATTGGTTGCTTGAAACTTGTTCAAGAAAAAGGAATCAAATGTCTTTCCATCACAAACGTCGAATCTTCAACCATTGCCCACATTTCTGATCATCTCTTGATGACCAAGGCGGGCACAGAAGTTGCAGTTGCAAGCACAAAAGCATATAATTGCCAATGTCTCATCTTCTATCTTCTCACACAAGCAATTTCAAAAAATAATCAAGTTATTAGCATAAAAAACCTCAAAATTGATAAAATTTTACAAACAATAAATCAAATTTCAAAATTATCACAAATAATTGCAACATTCAAAAAGGTGTTCTTTATTGGTCGTGGACTTGATTCATTGACTGCAAAAGAAGGCAGCCTCAAGCTCAAAGAAATAACTTATATCCCTTCTGAAAGTTATCCAGCAGGAGAACTCAAGCACGGAACTCTTTCTCTTGTTGACGATGAATCGCTTTCAATTGTGATTCTCACTCAAAAGTCAACAATTCACAAAACCATGAACGCAGTTTCCGAAATTAAGGCTCGAGGCGGATTCACTCTTGTTGTTACACCATTTGATGAAATTCAGCCAAATCATGAAATTGATTACGTTTTCCATTTGCCAATCTTGAAAAATGAACAGCATTACCCATTGATTTCAATCATCCCTCTTCAACTTTTTGCATATTTCACAAGCATTGAAAAGGGCATCAACCCCGACAAACCCCGAAACCTTGCAAAATCAGTCACTGTGGAATAATTCTGTACAAAACCAGCACAAAAAAAAGACTACCAGTGGTAGTCTTTTTACTTTTGTTCTTAAGCCTCTGACTGAGATTCTGTGAGATCTTGAATGTTAAATATTTTGTAATATGGTTCAAGTCCCTTGCCTGATCTTATTGATTTAATAACTTCTTTTTCTTTGCCTTTTTCAGCCCACTCAAAAGTTGTTGCGAGCATAAATCCAATTGGATCTGTCGTTCCATCATAGCTCACTGTTGGACAACCGAACACACCTTCAAATGTTTTTCTGAGTCCATCAATCACTGTTTTGTTCATTTTTGAAACAATCATGTCAGTTGTTGCTCTTGCACAAACAGCAGGCCTCACATATGACACTTGCAATGTGTCCAAAATCTTTGAGTAAGTCACAAACATTGCATGAGACTGCTCATTCATGCTGAATGTCAAACAAACACTTTGGTCAGTTTCTTGAACATTCAAAATGATTTGCTGAGGTTTCACTTCCTCATTTTTCACGTTATATTTGAAAGTTTTGAGAGCTTTATTTCTTAAAAACTCAATTTTTTCTTGTTTGTTCATTACCCATCACCTCTTGCAAGATGTATTTTACAATATGAAGCAACAATTGTCAATAGCCAGTTCTTTATCTATAAACATCATAAACTTCTTTCATTGCACTAATTTTTCCAATGATTTCTGTGAGCTGTTTTCTTGAATTGATCATAACACCAATATTCACAATCACCTGCTCACTTTTTGCATTTCTGTCCATTGTCAGAAATGAAATATCAATCTTATTTTCCGCAATTTTGTTTGAAATTGCGTTCAAAACACCCGTCGAATTCTTTGCAACAACCTTGAAACTTGCATTGTAGAGGTCTTTGAGGCTATCCTCGCCCCAAACAGTTTGAATGAATCTGTCAGGCTCCAAAAATGCAATATGTTCACAGTCTCGTCTGTGAATGGTGACACCTTTCCCTCTTGAAACATAACCAACAATTTCATCTCCCGGGATTGGATTGCAACATTTTGCAAACTTTTTGAAAAGGTCACTTTGTCCTCCAGCAATGACTCCATCTTGCCCTTTTGTTCCTTTTGTCTCGGCAAGTGTTGCTTTCTGTTCTTTTTTCTTCAAATTAACTTTTGCAAAAAATTTATTTAATGCTTGTGATGCTGTAATCCCACCGTAACCCACAATGGCAAACACATCATCAAGTTTTGCAAGATGATACTTTTCTTGAACTTCTGCAAGAGACTCCTTGTCTTCAAGAAGTTTTGAGAGTACAAAACCATTTCTCTTTGCACACTCTTCGAGCATTTCCTTTCCGATTTTGATGTTCTCTTCTCTTTGTTCTTTTTTGAAATATGCCCTAATTTTTGCAGCAGTGCTTTTGTTTACAATTTTGAGCCAATCTCTTGATGGGGTTTTAAGTGGCGATGTTTGAATTTCAATCAAATCACCAGTTTCAAGCTGCGTTGTAATTGGCACCATCTTGCCATTAACTTTTGCACCAACACAAGTGTTTCCAAGTTTTGAGTGCACTGCATAAGCAAAATCAAGCACAATTGACCCCTTTGAAAGTTCAAGAACGTTCAAGTTTGGAGTGAACACAAAAATCGAATTTGGAAAAAATCCAGCTTTGATGATGTCCAAAAATTCATTGTTTTCTTTTGAAACCACGTCAGAATTTTTGCTTTCTTCATTTTTCTTTTCAAAAAGTGCAGCGTTTCCTGCTTTGCCCGAAGTGTTTACTGATCCTTTTTCTTTGTACATCCAGTGAGCCGCCATTCCATATTCACTGAAAATGTGCATTTCTTCAGTTCTGATCTGAATTTCAAAAGGAATGTCTCCGTGCTCTGCCTTATAGAGCACTGTTGTGTGCAATGATCTGTACAAGTTTTTCTTTGGCTGAGCAATATAGTCCTTAATCCTTCCAGCAACAGGCTTCCAAATGTTGTGAACAGCACCAAGCATTGTGTAGCAGTCTTTGACTGTTTTGACAATGATTCTGTTTGCAATAACATCAAAAATATTTTCCTTGCCTTTTTCAAGAGTCTTTTTGTAAAAGCTGAAAATGCTCTTCACTCTGCTCTGCAGCCTCGCATCAATGCCATACGACTCTGCTTCTTTTTGAATTTTTGCACTAATATCATCAACAATGTTTTTACTTTGTTTATATTTCTTGTCAAGATATTGTTTTGTGTCTTCAAACTCAACAGGCAAAATATATTTAAAACTCAAATCTCCAAGAATATTTTTAACATGGTTCATTCCAAGCATTTCAGCAAGGGGAACATAAAGATCCATGGTTTCTTTTGCAATTTTGATTTGAGATTCCCTGTCCTTAACGTCAAGCGTTTCCATGTTGTGCATTCGATCTGCAAGCTTGACAAAGGCGACCCTTGCATCAGCCCCCAAAGCCAAAAACATGTTTCTCAAGTTTTCAACCTCTCCAGGATTCGTTCTTCTTGATTTTTTGATGAGTTCAACCTTGCTTGCCCCTTCACAAATGTTTGCGACCTCATCGCCAAACTTGTCTCTAATTTCTGAAACCTTTGTGCTTGTGTCTTCCAAAACATCGTGCAAAAGACCACTAATCACTGATTGCAAATCGGCTTTGTGTTGCATTAAAATTTTTGCAACTTCCACAGCGTGAACAATATAATCGTCCCCGTTGTCTCTTTTTTGACCTTCGTGCTTGAGTTTTGCAAAATCAAAGGCCTTGACAATAGACTTCTGTCCGTCTTCTCCATAAGCCTGTGTTGCAAAATCCAAAAACTCTTTATTCAGTTCTTTCATTAAAAGACCTCACTCTTTGATGGCAGAATTGCCCATTCTCCCACTTTGTCAATTTTATAATACCATATAATTTACAAAATATAAACATTCTTTTGCAAAATCAATAAATTTTTTATGTATTTTGAATAATTATTATATTTGATGCAAGTTTTGGCATGTGATAAACTCTAATAAAAGGAGAAATGTTTATGTTTTTTTCAAAAAGACAAAGGGCACTGGATAAAGAAATATCAAAAGGGGCAAAATTTTATTCAGAAAACGAAGAAACAATAACAATAAATATCAAATCACAAAATCATGACCAAATTTTTTCTGAGTATAACTATGAAGACAAAACCACACTCAATCCCAATCTGTGTGATTATTTGTGGGATAATGCAAAACTTGCACCACTCGACAAAGATTTGACCATCAAAATTTATGACAAATCAAATCTAAACTCTGAAGAAGTTGGTTGTGCAATTCGCACACATTACAGAAGAGAATATGTTGATGCCAAAAATGAACTCAAAAAAATAAATATTTTCTCACTCGCATGTATGCTTGTTGGAATTGTTTTCTTAATTGCGCTTGCTTTTTTGCATAATGCTTTCAACAACTATTATATTGACATTCTTCTTGAAATTTCATCATGGGTGTTCATTTGGGAGGCTGTTGATCGTTGGTTTTTGGAGCGACCATCCATTCGCAGAAAATGCATACGAATTCAAAAACTCTACTCCGCCAAAATTGTGATTGTGAAGTAAGCAAAAGGGCAAAAAGACATGCCCTTTTGTTATGTTTTACAAAACTTTTACAATTAAATAATAAAATATTGATGATGTATGTGTTAATATATATATGATCATAAATAATGGAGAGTTGAAATGGCAAAAATACTTATTGTTGAAGACGACAAAGAATTAAATTCATTGATGCGCAGCTATTTTGAAAATAATGGATATCAAACAAATTCAGCGTTTAATGGCTATGATGCTTTTTGCAAAATGCAAGAACAAACATTTGATATCATTCTTTCGGATATCATGATGCCAGAAATGGATGGATTCTCATTTGTTGAAAAAATCAGACAATCAAATAATCAAATACCAGTAATATTCATGACTGCACGCGATGATAAGTTTTCAAAACAACTTGGATATAAAATTGGAATTGATGATTATGTAGTTAAACCATTTGACCTTGACGAACTTAACTTAAAAATTGGTGCAATATTGAGAAGGACACAAATCAACAATGCTGCACAACTTGTGGTTGGAAATCTCATTCTTGACAAAGATGAACATATGGCTTATTTGGATGATGAAGAGCTCCCACTCACGGTCAGAGAATTTGACCTCTTGTTCAAACTCTTGTCATTCCCCAAAAAAACATTCACTAGATCACAACTCATGGAAGAGTTTTGGGACTATGACTCTTCAGCGACATCAAGAACTGTTGATGTTTACATGGCAAAACTAAGGGACAAAACAAGTCGCTGCAACGGTTTTGAAATTTTGACTGTACATGGTCTTGGTTACAAGGTGGTGCTCAAATGAAAAGAAATAAAGATGGATTCATTGGATTCTCCATGATCGGATTTTTGATTTTTTTCCTAACTGTTATTGTTTCATCAACAATGTCGATTACTGTTTATTATCTTATCAATAAATATTCAAAAGGAAACACTCTTCTTGTTGGAATCGCAGTTCTAATAACAATTCTCATCATCTCAATTATATTCACTTGGATTGACATTTTGAGAAGAAAAAGAATGATCGATTCACCCGTGAAAAAAATCCTTGACGCGACACAAAAAATTGCCTCTGGAGATTTTTCGGTCAAGCTTGAACCAAACCATGATTATATCAAGTACGACTCATATGATCTTATTTATGAAAATATTAATATAATGACTGCTGAGCTTTCAAAAAATGAAGTTCTCAAAAATGACTTTATTTCAAATGTTTCGCACGAAATCAAAACCCCTCTCGCAGTCATTCAAAATTATGCTCAAGTACTAAAACAAAACAACATCCCCGAAGAACAAAAACAAGAATATTTGAATGGACTTGTTCTTCAAACAAACAAGCTTTCGTCACTTGTTTCAAACATCTTAAAACTCAACAAACTCGAAAATCAGAAAATTGTGCCTGAATTTAGTGAGTTTGATATCTCTGAGCTTCTGAGAATAACCACTCTTTCTTTCGAAAATTTATTTGAA
>JAFTJJ010000112.1 GCA_017456465.1 Clostridia bacterium
ATTTGTTTTTGATATATTTTATCGTCCTGACAATTATCCTACTTTAATTCAAAACCCATCATCAGTACATATTAAAAATCCAAAACCATTTGGTCTGGGATTTTTGTTTTGGTGCGGGCGTCGATAACGAATCCGAACCGAAAAGTATTTATCGGATATGGTTATTTTGTTATTAAAGTGAAGATTAAAAGCAAATAAAATTAATTTAATTCACACAAGTTTTCTGTTGAAAACCACTTTGCAAATTCTTGAATAGCTGTAGTGTGTCCGTCTTTTCTATATTTCCTTTCATCATCTGTCATTTGAGCCATCGTTTTTTTACAATTTACAGGAATAAAAACATACCATAAATCAGACCATTTTTTATCAGTGTCATCACCTAAAATTTCGGTTGAAATTTGTCCATGTGTATATCCAAAAAATTGTTTAACTTCTTTCCCATCATAATAAGATAAACACTCCTTAAAGTAGCAACTCCTATCTTGCACTCCTTCCATTTCTTTAAGCAACCCAACAATTCCTATTTTATTTAGTAACTCTCTCTTTGGGAATGCTCCAGGAAAATTTGGTTTATTCGGATAATTAGGAATATAAAATCCAGCGTCTAAAGCTATACAGGGTTTATTTAGTTTTTTATAAGCTTCTAAAACTTTATACTTAGATATGAATTCAATATCATTTACATCTGGTTCGACAATATCTAAATCACAACTAATAAAGTTAACATTAAAGTCAGCAAAGCTTTTCTTCGCAGATGTTAATTTGCCTTGATTGCTAGTTACAAAAACTATTTCATTCATATGAAATCTCCTTAGTGAAATTATATCACACTTCATTTATTTTTGTATATTTTTTACATAAAAAGAGAGAAGATAATACAAAATCTTCTCTCTTATGGTTAGCTGTTGCTGGTTAGGTCTTTGTTTTTGATGTTTAGCAAGGTGTAAACAGTCTAATTTGATTTCTTCGCTGTATTTATTGAAGAAATAAGTAATGCTTTTATTTCATTACAATCAGCAATTAATTTGTCAATATTTTCGATCTTATAATTAACTCTTTTTAAAAGTTCTAACCAATACAAACTTTCACTACATTCTTTTAATGCAATATGCATTTTAGATATAAAATCGGCTTTTGAGTTGCCAAAAGTCGCTTCATTTAAATTAGCACCAATGCTTGTAGCAGAACGAAGTAGTTGTTTTGCAATTGTGTTATCTTTTTTAAGTAATAAAAAATTTTCGTAAAAGTTTACGATATCTGCAGCAAAATCAATTGCTTTTGTTCTTAAAATACTATCTTTCATACTTATATTATAAATAAAACAACAAATAAAGTCAACCTACATAAAAACTTTTAACTTTTCACTTTTAGTTTTTCACTTCAAAACAAATCCGAAATTGTGAAAAGTGAAGAATGAAGAGTTAAAAGTGAAAAACACCAAACAAAAAAAGACTGAAAGGTACCCGTTTAAAAACGGGAACATTCAGTGCGGATTTGTTTTGTTTGGTGCCGATGACCGTACTACGCCAACACTTGCCCATGTGCCTCTTTCTTTACTCACAGTTTTGGCTGAACCGTGAGTAAATCAAGATATTTCTCACTTAACATTTCAACTTGTTCATTATTCTTAAAACCTGTTCACACATACCTTGCCATGTCACAATCAGCTCGCACATCAAAACAAAAGCCCCAAGCAACGCTTGGAGCATTTGTTTTGGTGCCGATGACCGGACTTGAACCGGTACGGAGATTTCTCCCCGAGGGATTTTAAGTCCCTTGCGTCTGCCGATTTCGCCACATCGGCAAGTGAAGCTGCCAATCGGCTAAAGTTTGGAGGTGCCACCCAGATTTGAACTGGGGATAAGGGTGTTGCAGACCCGTGCCTTACCACTTGGCGATGGCACCATATACTAATAATTGCGAGTTTTTGTACCAGATATGAACCTGGAATAAGGGTGCCCGCTACCCCGTGCCTTACCACTTGGCGATGGCACCAGATTTATTCCGCCTCTCTACCGAACCGGCGGCATTATTCACGCAAATTGACTTTCTTTGCTCGCCATAGTTTCAAATCAGAACGCTTGCAGGTAATCCTAGTCAAGCAACCTGCTTTGCAACTCTTTCATCGCAAATCTTAGTCAATTTTCTCCCGACAGCCATTAAATACAATCTCTGCCAAGGCAAGTTTCTAAATAATTATTTTTAAGTTGCTACTATTACTTTGTCCGCAAAGTACTTATTTATGACAAGCGGCAAGCAAAACTGCCTGCCACCCGCCACTCTTTTGTTGGAGCGGGAAACGAGATTCGAACTCGCGGCATCTGACTTGGCAAGGCAGCGCTCTACCACTGAGCCATTCCCGCAAATATTAAGTCGCGTTTGATTTCTCTCGCGCGACTTCTTCTTTTGGTGGAAACTGTAGGACTCGAACCTACGACCGCCCGCTTGTAAGGCGGATGCTCTACCAACTGAGCTAAGCTTCCATATGTTTGATATTATGTTCATTCCTCGTCGGAACTGCTTTATAATATCAAATATTTTGGAATAATGCAAGGGATTTTTATAAATTTTTCAAAAAATTTTAACTTTTTTAATTCATCGCAACACTTGAAGCTATTTTTGACACGATTTTTTGATAAGTTTCATCCGAAATGTTCAGGCTTTCACCTCGCTGTTTAACTTTTTTCACAATTTTCTTTGCAAGTTCAAACTGAGCAATTGAAAAAAGCGTGATATCAGACAAATCAAAGCCATGTTGCTGTGTTCCATCAACATTGCCTGCACCTCTTGATTCAAGATCATATTCTGCAATTTTGAATCCATCGGTGTTGTTTTTGAAAAACTTCAAGCGTTCAAGTGCACAAGGGCTTATGTCATTTTGAACCACGCAATAACACTCTGCTTGTCTTCCATCTCTTCCCACTCTTCCCCTGAGTTGATGGAGTGATGCAAGTCCAAAATTGCTGGCATTTTCAATGACCATGATGTCTGCATCTTTTGCGTCCACACCAACTTCCACAATGGTTGTTGAAACCAAGCATCTTGATTTGCCTGACTTGAAGTCTGAAATTTTTTTCTCTGCATCTTCTCTTTTCATCTTGCCATGAACAAGTACAACTTCTGTGTTGAGTTTGTTTTTGAGATATTCATGAACGGAAACAGCAGATGATGAATCCAAAATGCCATCATCTTCAGTGTCATCAATTTTGGGACACACGACAAACACTTTCGAGCCATTTTCAATTTTTGTGTTGAGATAGTTCCACATGTCATTGGTTTTTGCGTGACTCACGATGTTTGTTTTGACTTTTTGAGCGTGTGGGCGTGCAGCAAGCACTGAAATGTCAAGGCTTCCGCCAAGTGCAAGAGCGAGAGACCTTGGGATTGGTGTTGCGCTCATTGTGAGCGTGTCAACATTCTTGCCTTTTTCTTGAAGCGCTGCTCTTGCCCTCACACCAAACTTATGTTGTTCATCAATGACCACCAATGCAAGGTTGTTATATTCCACATTCTTCGAAAACACAGAATGAGATCCAACAACAATGTTTGCCATTCCATACTTCAAATATCCCATCACTCGTCTTTCTTCTGCTGCTGTCATTGAACTTGAAAGATAAACTGTTTTTATTTCAGGATCGCATCCAAAAAGCTTGTTTATGAGTTCATAATGTTGTCGTGCAAGAATTTCTGTGGGTGCCATAATCACCGCCTGAAAACCACATTTTGCAGCCGCAAACAAACAAAACATCGCAACTGCGGTTTTTCCCGAGCCAACATCACCCTCAAGAAGTCTGTTCATTGAAAGGTTGCTTTCAAGATCTTTTATGATTTCAAAAATCGCATCTTCCTGAGACTGTGTGAGCGTGAATGGAAGAAGTGATTTATATTCATCAAAAAGTATTTTCAAATGTGAATAGCTGTTCATTCTTGCAGCTCTTCCAATCTTGATTTGTTCTTCGCTTGCATAAGCAATTGGAATGATTGATTCAAGCGCAATTCTGTTCTGTGCCACATTGATGTCAGAAAGGCTCTCTGGTCTATGAATTTTTTTGTAAGCTTCAGAGAGGTTCATTATTGCAAACTCATTTTCAAGTTCAGGAGAAATTACCGAATTTATCTCTTCTTTCAAGAGCGCGTCATCAATAGCATGCCTGAACGCCTCACTCCCCATTCCATCAACGGATTTGTAAACTGGGAAAAAAGCAATTCCATCAGCCTTGTTTGCGCCTTTGTAATAAGAAACAACAAGTGTGTTTTTTCGTTTTTTGTCATCTTTTCCATAAACAAAATACTCTTCATCAAACTTTAAAGTGTTTTTTACGTAAGGTTGATTATACCAAAGCCCCGTGAACACATTTCCAAAGGAGTCTTCAAGCTTAACAGTTGTCATCATGAAGTTTTTCCTGATTCTTGCAGTCCTCGCGTCTCCAATCACGCGAGCGCGAATCAATTTGTAAGAACCATTTGACACAAACTCATCAGGCTGAGAAAAATTGTAATATTTTCTCGGGGTGTGTTCAATCAAATTTCTGCATGACAAAATTCCAGCCTCTTCGAGACTTTTGAGTCTTGTTTTTCCAATTCCAGCAAGTTCCGAAAGTTCCATACAAAGTAATTATAAACAATTTTCTCAACAAAATCAAACCAATTAAAAAAGTCAGACATTATTATCTGACTTTTTTGCCAATAAATCAACCAACAGACTCTGTTTCTGTTTGATTTTGATTCGTGAGCATTTGTTCTGTTCTTTTCATCATGACCGAAACTGCTTTTTACTCTTTCCACCCCGAATAGCGGCGGAGTCTCTCGTATATAACAAAGAAACAAAAAAAACCGAGCAGGCGCATACTTGCGTATGTAACTGTTCGGTATTTTTGAAATCTATATGCGTGAAATACGCGTTATTCAATAGAGATCATGTAGTAATACAATGGCTGTCCACCAAAGTGAACATCAACTTCCATGTCTGGATATTTTTCAGTAAGTTTGTCTTTCAAATGATCTGCCTCAGCTGGTTGAACATCTGAACCAAAGAAAAGTGTGATTGTTGCAGAATCTTCTTTGATGAGTCTTGCAACAGTGTCGGCTGTGACTTCATTGACATCAGAGCCTTTTGCAATGATGTTCTTTTCACCAAGACCAATGATGTCACCTTCTTTGAGTTTGAATCCATCAATTGATGTTGAACGAACAGCATAGGTCACTGATCCACTTGTCACGCCCTTGATTGCCTCAAGCATGTTTTCTTTGTTTTCTTCAATTGAAGCATCAGCATCAACATTGATCGCAGCAGTGATTCCTTGAGGAACTGATGATGTTGGAATCACAACAATGTTTCTTCGAGAAAGATCTTTTGCAAGTTCAGCAGCAAGAACAATGTTTTTGTTGTTTGGGAAAACAAACACGTTTTCTGCAAGAACATTGTCAGCAGCTTTTGCGATGTCTTCAGCGCTTGGGTTCATTGTTTGTCCGCCCTCAATGACATAATCCACGCCAAGATCAACAAACAAATCTTTGAGACCTGAGCCTGCACAAATTGCAACACTTCCAATCTTTTTGAGTTCTTCTGGTTCTTGTTTGATTTTGAGTGCTCTGTTTTGTTCAAGCATGTTTTCAATTTTGAGGGCATTAAGTTCGCCAAGTTTCAGAGCATGAGTCAAGGCAACACCTGGTTCATTTGTGTGAACGTGAACTTTGATGAGGTTCAAATCACCAATGCAAATCACACTGTCACCAAGCCCCATGAGTGTTTCACGAAGTTTGTCAATGTCGGCTTCCGTTGTCTTTTTGTTGATGTTGATGATGAAGAACTCAGTGCAATATGCAAATTCAATGTCAGCAAGGTCGTTGTAATCAACTCCTGAATTTGCCATTGGATCTGCTGACACCTTGTCATCATCAAACTCAAGAGTGAGTTCGCTTTCATCACCCATGACAACCTTGAGGAATCCGTAAAGGATGACCAAGAGACCACGTCCACCGGCATCAACCACGCCGGCTTTTTTGAGAACTGGCAAGAGGTCTGGTGTTGTGTTCAAAACCTCTTCACCAACCTCAAGAGTCTTTTTGAGGAATTCTTCCATGTCATCAGTCTTTTTTGCAATTCGGACTGATTCATCACTCATCATTCGAATCACTGTGAGGATTGTTCCTTCTTTTGGTTTTGTGACTGCCTTGTAGGCAACATCACTTCCTTCTTTGAGTGCCTTCGCAAAAAGCTTTGTTGTGACATTCTTTTCTTCCACCAAAACAGAAGAAAAGCCTTTCAAGATTTGTGACAAAATGACACCAGAGTTTCCTCTCGCGCCTTTGAGTGCACCTTTGCTCACTGCATCAGCAATCGCATCAAGGTTGTTGTTTGTGCACATGTTCACCTCACGAACTGCAGAACGCATTGTGAGTGACATGTTTGTTCCCGTGTCACCATCTGGAACTGGGAACACGTTGAGCGAGTCAACATATTCCTTGTTTTGCTCTAAGTAATTTGCACCAGAAATGACCATTTTTCTGAAAAGTGCACCAGTAATGTTCTTACCCATAAAACTTCAATTTTCTCCTAAGTTTGAATCCTTGATTTATACTTTAACACCAACGACATTGATGTTGACAGAATCAACAATCATGCCTGTGAATTGTTCAACGTTGTATTTCACGGATCTGCGCACTGATTCAGCAACTGCGTTGATTGACACGCCATATTTCAAAATGATGTCAAGATCAATGTGGATTCTGTCCCCAATTGTGAGGATTTTGATGCCCTTTGATTTGGCAGGTGCAGAAATGAGCTGTTTGACAGAATCACCAAATTTTCTTGCAACCAAATCCACCACTCCATAACACTCAAGTGCAGTGTGACCAACAACGACAGCAATTGCCTCGTCGGTAACAGAAATTTTTCCATATGAATTGATGGTGTTAACTGCCATACTTTCCAGCGCTCCCCCGTGAATTTTTTGCCCTCAGGCCACAGCATGAAAAACACACTGACAGCCTTCAGTGCCATCATTTTACAATATTTATTGTTTAATTGCAAGGTTTTTTGCACCCTTTTTGAAATTTGTTGTGCACAATATACCACAAAAACTTCAAAAAAATTGAAAAGTTTTCAAATTATAGTTGCAATGGACTTTTTTTTGTGATATACTCGGAAACGCGATTAGAAATCAATCAGATAATCATTTAATGGAGGTAATACTAAATCATGAGTAGAGTTTGTAGTGTATGCGGTAAAGGTAAGATGACTGGAAACTTGGTTAGCCACTCTAACATCAAAACAAAGAGAGTTTCTGCTCCAAATTTGCATAAAGTTGACGTTGAAGAAAACGGAAAAGTTTCAAAGCGTTATATGTGTACAAAATGCATGAAAGGTTCAAAAGCCGATAAGTAATACCTTTATTTGATCATAAAAAATTTAAGCCCCAGCAAAATGCTGAGGCTTTTTTGTTTGTTATTTTATTGGTTTTGGAGTCCATTCCCACGTTTGGATTGATTTTTGACAAACAGTTTCAGAAATGCCCCAACTGCCTTTGGAGCTTTGATGCAACAAATGGTCACTTGTTTTCTCCCCCTTTCTTTTTGTTGATGTTTGCTTTATATTATGCAGAGAAAGTTTTTTGTGACAAAAAAAAGGCAAGAGAACATGCCTTTTTTAAAAAACAATTCAAAAGTGTTATACAGTTGTCCAAGTGACATTTGGACGAGTTGGAAGTGTTTCGGACACTTCATCGGCGTATGTGTAGGAATAATTCTCGGTTTCACCACCCTCAGGAGTGATCACAACTGAAGAAATCAAATCATTTGATATGGTGAATTTGTATGTGTAAGTTACTGAGTTTTTTTCAACTGAAAATGTCAAAACATCATTTTCTGAAACTTTGTTTGCAGAAACAAACTCCATGCCGCTGCTGTAAAGGATGCCGGCGAGATATTTTTTTGGAGTAATCAAATCGGAAATCTTTGATGTCGCTGACTTTTTGTATTCATAAGTTGCCCCTGGCATCACCTTCTTTTTGAAAAACTGATACCACGTTCCTGAAGACATTTCAATCCATTTTTCACCTTCATCGTTCATTTCATAATAAGTCGTGTTATTTGCCATATGTTTTTCAATGATTGAATCAGAATCGTCATCCTCTGTGTATTTGACAAGCAAAATGACAGTTTGTTCACCTGCATTTTCAATTGCTTCATTCATTACTTCCCTTGCTTCTGCTGCGGTCATTGATGGTTGTGTGCCATTATCAAAAGTGCAAGCAGCGCACATAACAGCTGAGAACACGCAAAGCACAAAGCAAATAATATTTTTTATTTTTTTCATTCTTTTCCCCCCTGAAATTTATTTTTTTGTGAAATAATCTTTGATTCTTGAAGCGTAATTGTTGCCTTTGAGCGCCTTGACTGTTTTTCGCATGTTTTTTGATCCAAAAAGGAAGCTTCCTGACACCAAAATGTTTGCTCCGAGAGTTCGAAGAATTTTTGAATTTTTTATGTTTACTCCACCATCAACCTCGATGTAAACACTTTTGCTCATTTCTCGAATTTCTGCCACTTTTTCAGCAGAGCCTGGGATGAAAGTTTGACCACCAGCGCCCGGTTTCACGCCCATGACAACAACCACATCAACAAGGTCTTTTTTGAGAAGATCTTTGATTTTGTAGGCTGGAGTTTCTGGGTTCAATGCAACTCCAGAAAGCACAGTTTTTGATTTGATGAGTTTGAGTGTTTTTTCAAGATTTTCTGGTGTTGTTGATTCATAGTGCACAGAAATTATGTCCGCGCCCGCCTTGATGTAATCCTCAACCACATTTTCAGGGTATTCAACCATGAGGTGAACATCAATCATGAGGTTTGTCTTTTCTTGAATTTTTTTCACGAGTTTGTGATCAAAAGTTTTGTTTTTCACAAACTTTCCATCCATCACATCAAAGTGAACAAAGTTTGCTCCAGATTTCTCGAGTTCGACAAGCGCTTCTTCAAGCACTTCATCATTGTTGTAATCAAGCATCAAAAATGAGCCTGAAATGCGAATTATTTTGAAAACTCCCATGTTGTCTATTCTCCTTTCAAATATCTTCGTTTGAGCTGACCGCAAGCCCCCTCGATGTCACTGCCAAGAGTTCTTCTTGTTGTGACTGAAATGCCTTGTGCTTTGAGATGTTCCCAAAACTTTGTTTGGCGTTCTTTTGAAATTCCCTTGATTCCATTTGCTGTCTCATTGACTGGAATCAAATTGATGTGTGACTGAACTCCAGAAAGAAGGTGTTTGAGTCTCAGCGCGTCAGCATATTTTGTGTTGCTTTCAAGCATGATGTATTCATAGACAATTCTTCGATTTGTTTTTTTGTGATAATATCGCACCGCACCCATGAGTTCATCCAAAGAATATGCCTTTGCAATTTTCATGATTTCTTGTCTTGTTTCATCATTGCTTGCGTGAAGGCTGATGGTGAGTGTGATTGAAAGATCTTCTTCGGCAAGTTTTTTGATTTTGGGTGCAATTCCACAAGTTGAAAGCGAAATGTTTCGCTGAGAAATGTTGATGCCTTTTGGTGCACTCACAAGTCTCACAAACTTCACAACATTGTCATAATTGTCAAGTGGCTCTCCGCTGCCCATAAGCACGATATTTGTGATTTTTCTGTCTGCAAGCGTGCCACCAAGGTGGCGATTCACCTCAAGCACTTCGGAAAGCATTTCACCAGCTGTGAGGTTGCGCTCAAGTCCATCGATCCCACTTGCACAAAACACACAGCCCATTCTGCACCCGACCTGAGTTGAAATGCAAAGCGTGTTGCCATATTTGTATTCCATGAGCACGCACTCAATCAAATTGTCATCGGGGAGACGCAAAAGATATTTTTTTGTGCCATCCTTGCTGACCCACTCTTTTTCAATTGAAACAGGTGTCGATGTGTAATCCTTGTCGAGTTGTTCACGAAGATCAAGTGGCAGATTTGACATTTCCATCACAGGCACATAATTTTGTGTCCATTCAAAAATCTGAGTGAACCTGAACTTTTTGAGTTCAAAGCGTTCAAGTTCAGCCGCGAGTTCTTCTGCTGAATATTCTTGTAATATTTTTTTCATTTTTAACCCTTTACTGAGGCGACCTTAAATTTGAATTTGTCACCAATATTTATTTTCCTGCCAGCAACCAGTGCTTTTGCATCCATGACATTCTTTCCCGGAAGTTGAACAAGCAACAGTTCCACAACTCCAACAGCGCACTGAACAAACACTCCTCGTTTTGCACTTGTTGGCTCGATCACCTCACCAGGAGTGCCATGACCCGTGATTTCATTTTCATCCAACACGCGAACCTTATAGATTTTGAGAACAGTTTCATCTTTTTCAAAGATGGCAGACGCAATTGGGTCTGGGTTTGCACCACAAACCAAGTTTTTGACTTGTTTGGCAGATTTTCCAAAATTGATCACGCAATCTTCTTTTGCGATCTTTCTTGTGATGGTTGCTTCAACCTGATTTTGTTTTTCAGGCTTCACCTCACCATTTTGGATTTTTCTCAGAGTGTCAAGCAACAGTTCTGCACCCATGACAGAAAGTCTTTCAGAAAGTTCACCTGCAGTTTCATATTCGCCGATGTAAGTTTGAACAGTGCCGAGAATGTCACCAGTGTC
>JAFTJJ010000014.1 GCA_017456465.1 Clostridia bacterium
CCCTCATAGATGAGTTTAATGCTGGTTCTGTTTTGAATGTTTTAATGAAAAGGGCGGTAAATATGCTGTGAATTGACTCTGCTTAGTGGAACAAGCGAAACAAAAAAGTTTAAGTTCGGTTATGGCACTTGAATAATATTTATATGGTGCCATCGCCAATTGGTAAGCACAGGGTGGTGGGTGGCCTTATCACCAGTTCAAATTCTCTGGTGTAACCTTCAAAGACAAAAGAACACAAAAAATTTTTGTTTTTTTGTGTTCGCTTTTATTATTTTTGTGTTTTTGATATTTACAAAGCTTGCTTTTTGTGTTATCTTAAAAAAGTAAAGGAGATTTCTATGGTTATTAATTATGAAGTTCACGATCTTGAATCGTTCAAATCAAGACTTGATTGCACAAAATCATTGCTTTGTGATGCAAAACTTTGGAAACCATATTGTTATCTTCCATGTGGCTTCATCAGCAAAAATCAAGCAAAAAGAGCATATGAAGTCAACAAGAAATATGATGACAAACAAAGACGCAAACACAAATTTATTGAACACTTTGTCGAAATTTCAACCTATTTGCCAACTGATGTCTTGTTTGAAACAATGGTTGACATGATGGACATCTTAGGAACAAACTCACTTACGCTTTATGATTTCAAGTTTATTGATGAGAACGTTCCTGCTTTTTATGAAAAGTATAAATCATTCAAAGAAGAAACATCGGAATCTGAAAATGTGTAAAATATTTTTCAAGAAAAACACCTTCGGGTGTTTTTTTGTGGCAAAATTTGTCGTTTTATGTTTGACAAAATTGAAAACCTTATTCATAATTAAATAAATAATAAACTTGGAGCAAACATTATGAAAGAATTTTTCGGATTTGGCGGCTACGAGCGCACACCAGAAGGTTATATGTCGTGGCAACATCTGCTTTTTGTTTCACTTTTGATGGCAGCAATGATCGCACTTGCTGTTGTTCTTGGAATAAAAAATAAAAATAAAGACATGAAAATCAAAAACAAAGTGCTCATTTGGGCTGCAATTTTGATTGATGGCTTTGAAATTTTCAAAATTATTATTTGTTGTGTGAGGTCTGGTGACATTTCTTCAATTTTGCACATGCTTCCACTTTTCTTGTGCTCAATTCAACTCATCACAATTCCTCTTGCTGCGTTTGCAAAGGGCAGGGTGAAAGAGGCGGCTCTTGACTTTGTGTTCATCTTTGGAATCCTTGGTGCGGTGCTTGGAACATATGGTGCAGGTCAAAACTACAGTGCATATCCAGTTCTTTCATTTGACAATGTTGTTTCAGGAATCACTCACGCAATTTCAGGCTTTTCTTCTCTCTACATTGTGATTTCAGGAATGGCAAGCATGAAGCCAAAGAACATTTGGATTTCATTCTCAATTCTTTTTGCTTTCTGCATCATGGCAACCATTGCAAATTACACAATCCCATACAACTACATGTTCCTTGTTCGTGGTGATGGAACACCATATGACATTTTTTATAACATGGTTGGAGGACACCCAGTTTTGTATCCAATGATCGTAATTTTGCTTTTTGTGCTTTACATGAGCATTTTCTATTTAATTTTCTTCCTTGTGAAAAAACATAGAGCAAAAAAATTGCAAACAATGGAAGAGCATTAAAACATAACAAAACACCTTGAAACACAGGTGTTTTTTTGTTGCCTACTATTTACATTTGAATAGAAAAATGATATAATATTTGCATATGAAAAATGACATGAAAAAATTTGAAAAAATGGCACACAAAAAAGCTTGTTTATGGCTTCAAACATAAGCTTGTTTTTCCATATCCGGATGGACTCTTTGACAGACTCAGACCATTTGCACTTGGTGGACTTCCTGCATCAATTTTGCTTTTTGAAAATGAACTTTGCAACGGTCATTGCTATGACAGGGCAAGACTCATCAGTCTTGCACTCAAAGACGCGACAGTCGTGCACGCAGACATTGATTCACTGAGAGTTCAAGATGGCGTGGAAAATCCAGAACACGCTTTTGTTGAAACAACTGACTTTGGTGGCGGCAAAACTTGGGTGATTGACACATCGATTGGCTTGGTTTTTGACAAAGATTATTATTACAAAATTGAAAGGCCAAAAGTCAATCATGTTTTCCCAAAAGATTTTTTAATGAAAGATCCAACCATTCATGAAATAATTGCAAGCAATTTTGAAAATGACAAATATATGCTCACATCATACCTTCCTTTTGTTGAAGCTGCAATAAAAAACAGCAGACATCTTGGAACTGTGATGTACCGCAAAAAAATCCTTGAAGAACTTGAAGTTTTCAAAAAAGCAATCGGGTTTGATGAACTCAGGGCTGAAATCGATGCCGACATCAAACTTATGTTCAAAGATCCAGCCGCGCTTGATGCAAAGTTTGGAATTGTGAGAGACCAGTATGGCAGAGAAATGTCAAGAAATGGCGTTCCAAATCCATATTATAAGTCACGCGAAGAAATGGAACAAGAAAATGCGTATTTGGAGAGCATCAAGGATGACCCTGACAAACTCAATGAGTTTTGGTCAAAGGTCATTGAGGAAACAACTGAAGAAATGCAAAGGGAATATCTTGCAACAGAAAAACTTGCAAACCAAAGACTTGAATTAATCTTAAAAAATCCAACCGCAAATTTTTATGAGTTGTTTGGTGAGTCAAGTTCTGATGTTGATGAAAAAATTTAGAATAAAAGGGGAATGTTTAATGGCAACAATCGGAAATAATGTGATGCAAGAATGTACAAACGCAAGGGAATCATTTTTTACAGAAGAAATGAGAGAACACTACAAACACATCTTTGAGGCTTATAAGGACGAGAACTTCTACACTGAACTCAAAGAAAGAACGGCTGATGATCTTCACGAAGAAGCAATGAGGCTCATTGGGAGAGTTGAAGCGTGTGAATTTGATGAAAAGGGCATGGAGAAGGCAGAGCGAATTGTTGCACACTTGCTTGCAGCAATTGAAGATGCTCAAAAAACACAAGCAGACGAAAATGATCCAGATTCTTGTGAAATTGGACTTTAAAATTCACCAAAAAATCCGCCACATTATTTGACAAAATGTGGCACTTTTTATTATTATAAAATAAAAAGATACAAATTAAGGAGAAAACTATGAGCGAAAACAAAAATGGAGCAAAAAATCTTTTGGATTGGCTTGGAGGTGTGGCAGCGTTCCTCACTGTTGCAGTCTATGCAGTGCTCCTCATTCATGCAAATTGGGCATTTTTGCCAGAAACACTTTTCAACATTCTTGTTGTTTGCAAAACTTGGGCACCACTTGTTGTTGTGGCGCTTGTTGGACTTGAGTTCACAAGAGGCAAGGGACTCATCACAAAGCTTCTCTTTTATGCATTGCTCGCTGCAGTTGTTGTGAACATGTTTTTCCCAGACACATGGAACGAGTTTGTTGGTGTTATTAATGGAAATTAATCAATAAATATTTCGAGGTTGCAAATGAAACAGATTCAACTTGTGAGACCACAACTTGCTGATCTTTGGTTCAGACGAGATTGCATGTCTGATCCTCAAACGATGGCATACAATGCGGGCTATGATGTGTCCTATGATGGCTATCATTATGAGACGGGCTGCATTGATTTTTCTGAAGAAAAGTGGGGCGAGTGGTATGAAACAAAATTGAAAAACCCAAACTTCTTTTATGCCTACATTCAGGATGTTGACACTGGAGATTATGTTGGATATGTGAATTTCAACAAAGACAAAACAACAGGAAAAGCAACCATGGGAATTGTCATCAAGGCTGAGTTTCAAGGCAAAGGTTACATGAGGCCAGCAATGCAAAAACTCATTCTGGAAGCTGAGAAACTTGGTGTTGCAGCCCTCACTGACACTGTGCCAGAATCAAGAGACCACGCCCTCAAGGTGTTTTATAGTCTTGGCTTTTTGAAGGTTGGTGAATTCACTGGCAAAAAATTCAACAAACCTGAGGTGGTTGCTGAAATCGAAAAAGAACTTTAATGAACAATTGTTTATATTCTTGCACTCAAATCTTTGATTGGTTTGGGTGTTTTTTTGTTTCAAACAAACAAATATCATGTTGCCATGTTGTTGACATGATTTTCTTGTGAGTGTAAAATTATCTAGTCACGAAAAATTAAATAAGATCATATATTTTTATGTTATGACTCAATCTCGGGGGAATGGTATGTTTAAGCTTTTAAAGAATTTAAAATTTAAGGACTTTGTGCTTGTGATTGTCGCTGTTGCGCTCATTGTTTTGCAGGTTGCACTTGAACTCAAGATTCCAGACTTCACTCGAAATCTCACCGAAATTGTTCAGTCTGGAACAATGACTGGCACTGCAAACATGTCAGATGTTTGGAAAAATGGTGGATTGATGCTTGCATGCGCAGCAGGGAGTCTTTTTTCGGCTGTAATTTGCACATTCTTGCTTTCAAGAGTTGCAAGCTCTTTTTCAAAAACGCTCAGAGACAAGCTTTATGAAAAAATATCAACCTTTTCTGAGGCAGAAATGAAAAAGTTTTCTGTTCCAAGCTTGATCACCAGAACAACAAATGATGTTGTTCAAATGCAAAACTTCATGGCAATGGGCATTCAACTTGTTTTCAAAGCTCCAATCATGGCTGTGTGGGCAATTTTGAAAATTTCCGAAACAAACATAAAGTGGACAATTGCTGTTGCTGTGAGTGTTGTTTTGATTGTTGTTGGCGTTGTGATTTTGACAAGGGTTGTTTTTCCAAGATTCAAAAGAATCCAAAAGCTCACGGACGAAATCAACACAGTGACCCGTGAAAGTGTTTCGGGCGTGAGAGTTGTGAGGGCTTTTGGGGCAGAAGATTTTCAAGAACAGAAGTTTGATGAAGTGAACAAAAAAATCACAAACAATCATCTGGTCACATCAAGAACCCTTGGACTCATGAATCCAATGATGAACCTTGTGATGAATGGCCTCATGCTCGCCATTTATTGGATTGGTGCTGTTCTTGTGAATCAAATTGTGTTTTCTGGTGATGTGCAAGCAATGATCATTGAACGCGGTGCACTTGTTGGAAGCACAGCAGCTTTCACAAGCTATGCAATGCAGGTTGTGATGTCGTTCATGATGCTCATCATGATCTTTATTGTCCTTCCAAGAACTCTTGTGTCAGCAAAAAGAATTTTGGAAGTTCTTGAAACACAACCATCAATTGTTGAGGGATGTTTTAATGGAGAACCTGAAAATCATGGAACAATCGAGTTCAAAAACGTCTCATTTTCTTATGCAGACTCCGAGAACGCAGAAAGAGCAATTGCCGATGTTTCGTTCAAGGTTGCCACAGGTGAAACACTTGCAATCATCGGAGCGACTGGAAGCGCAAAAAGCACACTCATAAAGCTGATTCCAAGATTCCATGATGCAACTCAAGGTACTGTTTTGGTTGACGGAGTTTGTGTGAAGGACTATAGAGAAGAAGTTCTAAACTCAAAAATCGCATTTGCTGCACAAAAAGCGGTGCTTTTCAAGGGAACAATAAGGGACAATATTGCTCTGGGGAGCGAAATTGTTGATGATGAAAAAATAAAAGAGGCTCTGAGAATCGCTCAGGCGGATTTTGTGTTTGAACTTGAAAAGGGGTTGGACAGTGAGGTTGCACAGGGTGGAACAAACTTTTCTGGCGGGCAAAAACAAAGATTGTCGATTGCGAGAGCTCTTTACAAAAACGCAGAAATAATCATTTTTGATGACACATTTTCTGCACTTGACTACAAAACCGACATGCTTGTTCGCTCAGCCATTCATGAAAATCTTGCGGGAAAAACAATTGTGATTGTCGCTCAACGCATTGGAACAATCAAGGATGCTGACCAAATTCTCGTTCTTGATGAAGGCAAAGTTGTTGGCAAGGGCACTCACAAAGAACTTCTTGAAAACTGTGCTCTTTACAAAGAAATCGCACTTTCACAACTTTCAAAGGAGGAACTTGAATAATGGCACCTTTTGGACATGGAAGACCACAGATCGGTGGCGGAAAACCACAAAAAACAGACTTCAAGTCACTCCTCAAGCTTGCAAAGTATTGCAAACCATTCATTCCATCAATTGTCACAGCTCTTGTTTTGGCTGTGCTTTCAGCGATTGCGTCGATTGTTGGACCAGACAAAATCAGCGAACTCATGAATGTGATAACTGCAGGTGTTGCAAGCATTTCTGGAATCGACATGACAGCATTCATGGATGTTGTTGTGTTTTTGATTTGCCTCTATGCTTTGGGTGCAGTTGCATCATATGTTCAGCAATTTTTGATGGCGGGAGTGACAGCAAAAGTCACCAAAAACCTCAGACATGATGTGAGCGCAAAAATCAACAAACTTCCGCTTTCATATTTTGATAAAATTGCGCGCGGTGATTTGCTTTCAGTGATGACCAACGACATCGATGTCATTGCTCAAACACTGGGATCAACCATTGCAAACCTCGCAAGTTCAGTCACTCTTTTTGTCGGCGTTCTTGTGATGATGTTTGTGGTCAATTGGGTTTTGGCACTTGTGACAATTGCGTCTTCAGTTCTTGGATTTGTTTTGATGTTTTTGATTTTGGGAAAATCACAAAAATATTTTCATTTGCGTCAACAAAATCTTGCTGAACTTGGCGGCCATATTGAAGAAATTTACACAAACCACAGTGTCGTAAAATCTTATGGCGCTGCCTACAATGAAACTCAGAAATTTTCAAAAATAAATCACAATCTTTTCGCAAACAACTGGAAATCCCAGTCTCTTTCAGGACTCATGCATCCACTCATGGGATTTGCAGGAAACATTTCATATGTCGCAATTTTTGTGGTTGGAATCGCACTCATTTTGAGTGGAAGCAGTGCTGTTTCATTTGGAACAATCATTTCATTCACAATTTATGCAAGACTCTTTTCTCAACCATTGTCTTCAATTGCTCAGGCAATGAGTTCAATTCAGCAAGCGTCTGCAGCATCGGCTCGTGTCTTTGACATGCTCGGTGAAAAAGAAATTTCTGATGAGAAAGAAAAAGTGGCAAAAATTACGGACATTAAGGGAAATGTTGAATTCAAAAATGTTAAGTTTGGATACAATCCAAATGAACTCGTCATCAAAGACTTCACAGCATCAGTCAAAGCTGGTTCAAAAGTTGCAATTGTTGGGCCAACGGGTGCGGGAAAAACAACCCTTGTTAACCTGCTCATGAGGTTTTATGAATTGGATTCAGGTGATATTTTTGTTGACGGGGTGTCAATCAAAGACATGAAACGCGAAGATGTTCGTGAAATGTTTGACATGATTTTGCAAGACACATGGCTTTTTGATGGCACAATCCGCGAAAACCTTGTTTACAACAAAACCGGTGTGACGGATGAAATGCTGGGGGAGGTTTGCTCAGCTGTCGGACTTTCTCACTTCATTGCAACTCTTGAACATGGCTATGACACAGTGCTTGACTCTGGTCTTGGCCTTTCAGAGGGACAAAAACAACAACTCACAATTGCAAGAGCAATGATCAAAAATTCACCAATGCTCATTTTGGATGAAGCAACATCAAGCGTTGACACAAGAACAGAACTTGTGATCCAAAACGCAATGGACAAACTCACACATGGTCGAACATCATTTGTGATTGCTCACAGACTTTCAACCATCAAGAATGCCGATCTCATTTTGGTGCTCCGCGATGGTGACATCAAAGAGCAGGGAACACATGATGAACTTCTTGCAAAAAATGGCTTTTATGCTGAACTTTATAACAGTCAGTTCCAAGATGTTGAGTCGTAAATAATAAAAAACCACAAAACATTGTGTTATTTATTGATAAATGATTTTGAGTTGTGCTATTTTGCACTTTTTAAGTCAATAATACAAAAAAACATAAAGCATTGAAAAGCGTGGTGAGAATTTTCACCACCTTTTCTTTTTTATCAATATTGACTTTGATGCGCAAATTGGAGTATAATGTTCTCAAGGTGATTTTATGTTTGTTATTAATGAAAAATTGAGAGAGGATGTCACATCCAACATCCCTGAAGTGTTCACACCAAGACAAAAACTTATTTGCGCTTACAAGAGACTATGTGAAAAACTTGAATATTCAATGCCAGCTTACATCAACACAGAAAGGCATGAAGGTTTTTACAGAAACCCATCAAAACTTGAACTAATTGATGGTGAAACACGACGCGACATCATGTGTTATTCTTTTGCTGCAATTTTTTCTGAAATTGTTCGCGGAATGAATCTTCCACATGTCTTTACTTATCCTCCGAAGCTCGGCAAAAACAAGATTTTCGATCCAGACCACACATCTCTCAGGGTGTTTTTTGATGGCGATGAACTTGAGTTTGATCCACTCGGAGGAGTGATTGACAACAATGACATGAACAATGTCAAATTTGGACTCCCGGTTGCTGGAATTTCAGTGAACTATGCAAGAAAGGGAACAACCAAGAAAAAACTTGAAAAAGAAATCATGAACGACATTTCTGTTGTTTGCACAACAGAAAGATCACCAAAACATCACTTGGCGCTTGAATTTGAAAAAGTTGATGAATATGATTTTTCTGATCTTGACTTTGAAAGACGCCTTGCAATTTTCATGCGAAAATTGTCTGAAATTGATGAGCCAGTGTCGGCCGTCATGCTCAATTACATCATCAGACTCAAAAGAATGCTGTTTTTAAAAAGTGAAGATTGCGTGAACTTTGATCTTAAGTTTTTGAGCGATATCAAAAATGATCACAAACTTGTGTTCGTGAGCGCCAATCCAAAAGGTTATGAAAAGATAAAAGGCAAAGAAAATTTTGACTCATTGACTGTCACAATGTTTGATTTTTATTCACACAAAATCGTCACTTTTTCAAGAGATGAAGCACTGGAAATTGAGAAAAATCCAAACCTCTGCATTGACTCATCATCAAAATATTTAAAGTTTCACTTTTTGATGGCAAGCGATGGGCTGGAACGCGTTTCACAATCGGGCAATCAACACGTTCCAAGCGAAAGAATGTGATTTGGTTCAAATTGACCAATTAAAAACAAAATGTCTGATTGTGTTTGAAAACCTCACTTTTTGATGTAAAATATCAAGGAAAAGTGAGGATGGGTGCAAATGAGAATCAATCAGTGTGGAAGTGCAATTTACAAATTCGGTGAAACACCAAAACTTGCTTGTGTGGTGTCTCAAGAAGTCGAAACCGAAGAGCCAAAATATTGGGACAGAACAATCACAATCGGCACTCTTTCAATGAAAAAGCTGCTGACTTTGCATGATTACAACATTCCTGAAACGGGTGAACATCAAAAACAAAATGTGATTTGTTTTGAAAATTTTTTTGTTGTTGACACAACAAAAAGAAGTCAAAGTGCGGAAGAAGCCAGATTTTTTGACACTTATTCATATGATGGAACACACCTTCTTTCATCAAACAAGCCTTGGGAAGATCAAGATCAAATCCAAACAGAACAAACTCTTGCAAAAATCGAAAAAGAAAAAGAGAGTTTTGAACAAACAGAAAAATTTTAATTGCAAAGACACAAAAGCACAGGTTACAGACAGCCTGTGCTTTTGCTTGTTCACTACTGTACAAATCGTTGAATTTGTGATATAATATTTATAATAAAAATATTGGGAGAAATTGAAATGCAAACATCTGTCCATGAGCAGGTTTATTTTTTCGGAAATTACCCAAAACTCAAGGCGAAAATCCAATTAACACAAAAAAGAGGTTGGGGATCGGATTTTGAGGCTGAAATTGAACTTTTTGACATGAAAGGCAACAAACTTTTTGAATTTGAAACCTATGATCTCAAAAGAAAAGGCAAGAGCCTTTTGAAAACCGCTCTGTGCTTTGATGATTTCTTTGTTCTTGATTCACATCTGGTGGACAAAACACGTGGAATCGATCGATGTTTTTTCAGGGCTTATGACTATAATGCAAATTTGATTTTGTCTGAGCAAAATTCATCATGGGATGATGCTGAGGGCTACAAAAAAGTCAGATTGAAGCAAAAATATGATATGCTTGATGAAAGTGGAAGAATGTGGTAAAAGACAAGGCAGTCATCAATCAGCCATTAAAATCAATGGGACTTGAAATATCTTACATTGTGTGATATAATATATAATAATAAAATTGTGATTCTTTTTGGGGGGAATTATGATAAATTTAAACATGTTAACAGAAGAAAAACAAACAGCACTTCTTGAAAGAATTGATGCTCTTTCTGCTGAGATTGAATCTTTTCAAAGCTCTGGTGGAGACATTTATGATGAAAGAAGAAAATTGCCTTATTATGAACGCGTGCGTTCAATTGTGAGAAGTTTGAGAAAAGAACTTGGGGATGAAAATGTTTCATATGAGGATGTCTATGAACTTTGTGGGATCAAATTCGACAGAGATTGGAACACTTTCATGACATGGATTGAAAGATTGGCGGAAACTGCCGATGAAGATGGGTTTGTTGATTCAATCAGGGATGACAAGGGTGCAAATGCGCTCTATAATGATCTTGCCTATTATGCCGAAAAATATGGAACAAGCAACTTCGATTTTCTTGTTTTGATGACACCGTTTTCATTGCGTGAAGCAATGGTGAACGTTGGTGACTATGATTCATACTTGAGGGGTCAACTTCGCGAGGCTTATTGCGACGGTGAGGCAGAAGGCATCAGACATGATGAACCTGCACTATATGAAAAAATTCGACAGTCTCAAAAATACACACCGGGAGCAACTGGCAAAGACATGTTTGACAAATTTGATCTTGTGAATGAAAGAGTTCATGAAACAAGAACGATTGACCAGCCAAAGCAAGCGTCAGAAATCATTGAAAGACTTGAACAGCTTTATCCATCGCATGTGGTTGGAAGACTCATTGAAGATGACAAAAAAACTTATTATGACGTTGTCAGAATCAGCAGAAATGAAGGGAAAAATCCAAAAGCTTGGCTTGAATCACATGGTTTTGATTATCCATCTGGAATCACAAACACACATCCACAAACAAGAACAAAAATCGACACAGCAAAACGCGCTGAGATGCTTCGAGGAATGAAGGCTGAAATCATGAAAGAGTTCAATCTTGAAGGTGCTGATGACATTGACATCTATCACGCAAATCTTGAAGCGACAAAACGCGTGATTGAAAAAGTTAATCAAATGTATGCGACCAAGGAAAATTCGGAAACATTGCAGGGGGAAGAAAAAAATGATTGAAATTCAAAGAGCACTTCCATCAAAATTTGGAAAGCGTGACCTCATGGGCAAAGACCACTGGCACACACTTGACATTGATGAATACCGAATTGTTCAACCAACAATAATTTGCCTTGGCGGAAACGGAACAACTGATGACACACCTGAAACACAAGTTGGTGACAAACATCGTACAGGTTTGCAAAAAGCCAACGCGTTTTGCAAGCTTCTTGAGTCTCTTGTTGGACTCAAAATGGCTGGCAAAAACATATCTTCAACATACAGAGATGTTGAGGTTTTGGGTTTTTCTTATGGCAAAGATCGCATTTCTGACAGAACGGGCAATTTTTCAATCGGATATGTAAGAAAAATCGTAAACAATCTCTTGATGCCACTTTTCATGGATGAAAAACATGAACTTTTGCCTCCAATTGAATCGGCAAGAAATTTGTCACTCGTGACATTCTTCACTCATTGTCATGGATCAAGAGAACTTGATCGAATCATGAAAATGCTTCATGATGAACTTGTCTACAAAGGATATTCTTCAGACACAGTGCAAGAAATTTTTTCTTACACCATGAACGTTGCTTATTGTCCACTTCCAGACGAAACATGGATTCCGACCATCAGGGTTGAAAGCATGACAGACAGTTTGAATGTTGGTCTTTCTGGCCTCTACAGAGATTATTATGGCAAAAAGCTCAATGGAATTGATGTGAGATATGACAAGCCAAACTTCTCAAGAGGAAAGAAACTTCCTGATTGGATGAATCATCCTTACGCTGACAGAGTGACGATTTATACATCACGCATGGTCAACACAAAAGAAAACAGTGATCTAAGGAATCTCATTGATGAGCACACAGCATTCTTGCTTGGACGAAACGCAGATGACTGGTCAATCAAAACAAAAGCAACAAACCTTGATGCTGTGTCCCAAATGACAGCACTTGCTCTTGGTGAAAAAATTGCTTGCTCACTTCAAAATTACAGAAAAGGCAGCGGTGATGTTATCAAAATTGAGGTGTCTCAAATTTATGACTATTGCAAAAACATTTTGGAGTGGTTTGATGAATCCGAACTCCAGTGTTAAAACAAACATAGGGAAATTTAGTTATGCAACAAAAAAACATACAAGCGCTGCGTGCTGAACATGAACGCAGAGAAGTTGAATATGCAAGGTCAATGCAGAGGGTTTTCCCACCTGAACTTTTTGATGCAGTGAAGTCAAACATCGACAAACTTGAAAAACTGGGAGTTCAGGGTGAATTCAAAAGAGACTTTGAAATCAAGGTTTCAGATCTCGAATGGGTCATGGGTGATTTTTTGACTCGCGCTGTGATCAATGAAGACTATGCAGGAAAACTTGGGAGCGTGCTCAATGGAACAAATCCAAACCTTGACATTGAAAGAATCACATCCATCAAACACCCTGAGTTTTCCAAAGCGGGATTGGATGAAAATCTGGCAACAAGGACAAATCCGAATGGAAAGGAAGAACTCATAAAACTTTCAAAAAGTCGTGTTGTGTTTCCACTTGCCAAAAGAAAACAAAAGGATGTTTTGACAACAAACTTTGAATGCCTTGCAATATCGATTCACGAAAGCGGACACGCGGTAGCAGAAAGAAACATTTCCGGAAAACCACTCCAAATGAAATGCGAAGAAATCGGTGAGATTGAAAGCATGGTGATTGAACGACTCTTTATGTTCCATATGTGCATGAGTCAAACAAACATGAACAGTCACTTCATGAACAAATGGCATCAACCATTTGCAGACGGGGCTGTGGGGGATGGCATTCTCAAAAAGGCATATTTGGATCATTTGCTTGAATCAAACAAAGGGCTTCTGCATCGCCTTGAAAAGATTACTGATGCAAATCATTGTTCTGTTTTTGGATCTGACCATGAAGCATCAAAACAATATGCCGCAAGGTATGTTTTTGGCGAAATTGTCTCAACATTGTTTTTGACTGAATATGTCTTGAATCCAAGTGAGGCGATGGAAAACCTTAACAATTTTGTCAAACACAATCATGAGATCACAAAATTTGGTGATGTGGCTGAAATGCTGCTTCCTCAAACTCTTGAAAAATTGAGAGCAAAACCTGAAAATCAGGGAAAAGGTTGGCATGAACTTGTCATCAAAAGATACATTGATCTTTCAAGCGTATTGGCTGATGAAAAAATCGTTGATGATTATGATGAAAAATTTTAAATCTTGCAAAATTGCAACAAGCAGATGAAATAAAAAAACAAGGGTCAACGATATTTTGTGGGAGTGAGTGATGAAGTTATTTAAAGCCCACCCAGCTTGTTGAAGTTGTTTCCCAGAGTTTGTCTGAAACAATGAAAAAATCAACTCTTAATCATTTGTGAAAACACCGACAGAAATGCCGGTGTTTTTTTGTGAGTAAATGCACATACTAGAAACAAAATAACAAATTAAAGTCAAAAAAAGACAAAAAGATGATTTTTGTTTGTCAAAAACAAAACAATGTGTTATGATGTTTTGGTTAAATAACACAAAGGAGCAACATTAATCTATGCTTTTCGACACGTTTCACATTTGTTACATAATTGTGTCAGCCTTGATAACAACTGGGCTTTTGATTGCATTCAAATATCTTTGCAAAACACAAAAAAGCAAAGATGTCACACTCAAAATCATTGCGATCTTTGTGGTTCTCATTCACTACAGTGAACTTTGGGTGAATTATCTTTCTAATGGTTACACAACAGTTGAGTCTCCGCTTTTGTTTCCGATTTATCCGTGCAATGTGATGATGTGGCTCTTGCTTCTCACATCATACATTTCAAAAAAAGACACAATGTTTTATCGCATACTCACAGAGTTTGTTTCTCTTGCGGGAATTGTGTGCGCTGCCGCTGGAATTCTATTCAACTTCAATTACAACAACTGTGGGCTTGATTCATATGGAATCTTCAGTGGACTTTTTTCGCACAGTGTGATGTTTCTTGGCTGCATTTATCTTTTAAGTGTTGCGAAAGTGAAAATCAGAATGTTCAATGTCGTCAGTGTTGTGTGTGGACTTCTGTTTTTCCTTGTTGATGGAGTGGTCATCAACACAATTTTCAATCTTGCAGGACTCGATCCAGTGAACTCAATGTTTCTCATTGAGCCTCCGTTTGAGAACATGCCTTGGCTCAACACTTTGACCATCGGGATTGTTGCAATTGTTCTGGTTTTCATAATTGGAGCAATTGGTGAAGCTGTGTCACTTCCAAAAGAAGAAAGATGGCACCATAAACTTGCGGTTCGCTTCAAAGCCAAAAAAGAACAAACAAAAAATCAAAATATAAATCAAGAAACAAAAGAATAAAAATCTGGGAACGGTGTTTGCAAAGTGTTCGAACTTCAAATTTTGGAATGGATCAACGCAAACCTTCATGGAGACAAGGTTTTGAATTTTCTCTTCGGTTTTGTCACAAACAGTGGCAACGCCGGATTGATTTGGATTGCTTTGTCTCTTATTTTTTTGATTCCAAAAAACACAAGAAAAGCTGGATTTGTGATGCTTGTCACACTGCTTTTGAGTTTCTTGCTTGTGGATGTGATTTTAAAGCCAACAATTTCAAGACCACGACCATATGAATTGAGCAAATCAATTTTTAACTTTTTGAAAACCGCTGGGATTGATATTCCGAGCTCACCGTCATTTCCATCAGGGCATGCTTCAAGTGCATTTGCAACATCATTTGCAATGTATTTTCAAAACAAAAAATTCGGAAAACCACTTGTGATTTATGGCGTTATTGTGGCCATCTCACGCATTTTCTTTTGTGTGCACTATGTTTCAGATGTGATCACTGGCGCAGTTATTGGCTTTTTAACTGCCTATTTCATTGTCGAAATTGTGAGAAAATTCGATCGCAGACAAATCTCCAAGACTGGGGTTTTGAAAGTTCGAGATGACATAACTTTTTAGCAATTTTGTATAAAGATAAAAAATTGCTACAAAATATGTGCAAAAAGTACAAAAATGTGTATAATCATGCTTGAAAACACAATAACAGGAGATTTTTCTTATGAAAAAAGTAGCGATTGTTACTGACAGCAATGCAGGAATCCATCAAAGTGAGGGTATTCAAGACCTTTTCATTGTTCCAATGCCATTCACAATCGATGGTGATGAGTTTTTTGAAGATGTGAACTTGTCTGCCAATGAGTTCTATGCAGCACAAGACGCTGACAAAAGAATTTCCACATCGCAGCCTTCACCGGGTGATGTTCTTGAAATATGGAACAAAATCCTTGAAACCTATGACGAACTTGTCTTCATTCCAATGTCAAGTGGACTTTCAAAAACATATGACACCGCAAAAATGCTGAGCGCAGATTTTGGTGGAAGAGTGCATGTTGCGGATGCAAAAAGAATTTCTGTCACCATGCGTCATGCTGTGCTTGATGCTCTCAAACTTGCAGAACAGGGAATTGCTGCAAGCGAAATTTGTGAAATTCTTGAAAAACACGCTCTTGATGCAAGCATTTACATCATGGTTGACACATTGAAACACTTGAAACGCGGTGGAAGAATTACTCCAGTTGTTGCAGCATTTGGCACTCTTTTGCACATCAAACCAGTTCTCACCATTCAAGGTGACAAACTTGATTCTTATGCAAAAGTTATGAACATAAATCAGGGCAAAAAGAAAATGATTGATGCAATAAGAAAAGACATTGAAAACAGATTTTTGGATGATTTCAAAAACAAAAATCTTATAATTGATGTCGTTCATGCAAAGTGCAGAAACAAAGCCGAAGAATTTGCTAGTGAAGTCAAATCTGCTTTCCCTGATGTTGAGTTTGGATGCATTGATGAACTTTCACTTTCTGTCGCAAGTCACATAGGTGCAGGTGCTCTCGCAATCACCATCACAAAAAAGTTGAGCTGATTTGATTTTTGTTTTTTATTTAACAGAGCCCGAAATGGGGTTCTGTTTTTTTGTTTTCAATAAATTTGATTAAATATGCTTAAATTTGTTTGACAATATGAATATTGGTTCATATACTATAGTGTGTAAATTACTAAAAACCAAGCAAAATCGGAGGATGAAAATGAATTATAAGGCTATTGAAGAGAATATGAAAATTGAAAGGATGGATTTTTTAAAACAACTCATTTTGGATGAAAACATTTCAAAAAAACTTTCTGAGTTTTACAAGGTGATTGGTGATGGAACAAGACTTAAAATTTTGTATGCTCTTTCAATGCAGAGCCTGTGTGTGCACGAAATTGTTTCACTCATTGGAATTTCTCAGTCGCTTGCATCACACCAATTGTCTGTTCTCAAAAAACATCGCTTGGTTTCCGTGAAAAGACGAAAAAATGAAAGTGTTTATACGCTTGCTGATGCACATGTTGCAGAACTTTTGAATCTTGCGATTATTCACTTAATGGAGGAGAAATAAAGGGCCATGAAACTTGAATATAAACTTGGGCGCATTCACTGCGCGGGCTGCGCGCAAGCTTTGGAAGAAATTCTCTCAAAAGTTGAAGGCGTGGAGTCCGTGAGTCTCAACTTCATTTCAAACATGGTGTGTTTCGAAATTCAAAGCAAAAACCACAAAGAAATTGAAGAAAACATCAAAAAAGCAATCCACAAGTTTGATCACAACATTGAAATTTTGGATCCACATGCAGAAGAAAAAGCTCAAAAACGTGAAGAAATCAAAAAAGCATTACATTTTGTCAGCATTCTTGTGAGCGTTGCCATCATGGTTTGCTTGATTGCTCTCAAAATGAATTTTTATCTTGAGCTTGGTCTTGCAATCTTTGCCTATGCACTCGTCGGGTGGAACATCTGTCTGAACGCGGTTTTAAACATTTTCAAAGGCAAAGTTTTGGACGAAAATTTTTTGATGACTGTTGCCACGATTGGGGCATTCGTTCTCGGCGAGTTTTCTGAAGCTGTGGGCGTTATGGTTTTTTACCAAATTGGTGAAATATTCCAAAATCTTGCTGTCAAAAACTCTGAGCGAGCAATCAAAAGCATTGCTTCTGTCAAGGAGTCGAGGGCTTGTTTGGTGCTTGACAACGCTGAAATGGATGTAACTCTTGACAAAGTGTCAGTTGGAGACATCATTCGAGTGAAAGTTGGCGAAAGAATTCCTCTTGATGGTGTCATTTGTGAGGGTGAAACTTATTTGAACACTTCGGCATTGACAGGTGAGTCTCAGGAAAAATTTGTGAAAGTTGGCGATGATGTTTTGTCTGGATCAATAGTGACCAGTGCTGTTGTTTTGATTGAAGTGACAAAGCTTGAACATGAAAGCACAGTTTCCAAAATTGTCGAACTTGTCGAAAAATCAAGCATGAACAAATCAAAAACTGAAAAATTCATTTCAAAGTTCTCAAAATATTACACACCAGTTGTGGTTGGTCTTGCACTTGTTCTAGGGTTTATTGTTCCTGCGTTTTGGGCTTATGCAAACTGGAATGAATGGTTGTACCGTGCACTTGTGTTCTTGGTGGTTTCTTGTCCTTGCGCGCTCGTAATCTCTGTTCCTCTTTCATTTTTTGCGGGAGTTGGGGCAGCAGCAAGAAATGGTGTGCTTGTCAAGGGTGCAAATTTCCTTGAAGCACTGAGCCAATCAAAAACCTTTGTGTTTGACAAAACAGGAACTTTGACTTATGGCTCATTCAAAGTTACAAATATTCATGCTGAAGACGACAAGACTGAGGATGAAATTTTGGAGTTTGTTGCTTACGCCGAGAATTTTTCGAATCACAGAATTGCAAAGTCAATTGTTGAAGAGTACAAATCAAAAACGGGAAAAGACATCAATTTTGCTTGGATCAATGGAGCAAATGAAATCCCGGGTGAGGGTGTGTCTGCAAACATCTTCAGCATTGATTGTTTGGTTGGAAATGCAAAGCTGATGAAAGACAATGGAGTCAAGTTTGTTGAACATGACAGCCCGTTCACTGTGGTTTATCTTGCACAAAATGGAACATTCGCTGGCTGGGTTGAAATCCAAGATCAAATCAGAAAAGAAGCACCAAGCTCAATTCAGACGCTCAAAGAACTTGGGGCTGAAAACATTTCAATGTTCACGGGTGACAGCGCAGCAGTTGCAAAAGTTGTTGCTGAAAAAATTGGCGTGGATTGTTATCACGCGGACTTGCTTCCTGAGGGGAAAGTTGAAAAACTCTATGAGCACATTGAAAATGGCAAAAAACTTGTCTTTGTTGGCGATGGAATCAACGATGCGCCAATTCTTTCAACTGTTGATGTCGGAATTGCAATGGGTGGCATAGGGTCTGACATCGCTGTTGAATCTGCCGATGTTGTCATCATGGATGATGACTTGTCAAAAATTCCACTTGGGGTGATGATTGCAAAAAGGACAAAAAGAATTGTGACAGAAAACATTGTCCTTTCTCTTGGGGTCAAGGTTGTTGTTTTGATTCTTGCAAGCCTTGGTCTTTCCAACATGTGGCTTGGCGTGTTTGCGGATGTTGGAGTTGCTCTTCTTGCAGTCTTGAATGCGATCCGTGCACTCATTGTTCCAAGAAAATATAAACATAAACTGGACAAACAAAAATAAAACTGCTATAATCCTTTTGAAATAGTATTTTCAAGAGGATTTTTTTTATGGATTTGGTTAGTGAAATTTTTGATGCAATAAGGCTTGGCTTCGACAAAACGGGCGTGAAAGAAACAAAGGTTACAGTCGTTTATTCAGCTCGTCCTGAACTTGCGGATTTTCAATGCAACTCTGTTTTTCAAGCAGCAAAAGAGTTGGGGGCAAAGCCTCTTGAACTTGCTGAAAAAATTGTTCAAAACATTCCTGCTGTGGATGGTTTTGAATTTTCTGTGTGCCCTCCAGCTTTCATCAATGTCAAAGTTTCAGACAAAAGACTCTCAAGTGAACTCAACCGCAGAAACTCAGACATCCTTCTTGGACTCAAGCAAACACAAAACCCTCTCACTGTTGTCATGGATTATGGCGGGGCAAATGTCGCAAAAGAACTTCACATTGGACATTTGAGAAGCCCTCTCATTGGTGAAGCGCTTGCAAGACTTTATCGTTTGCATGGACACAAAGTCATCACCGACACACACCTTGGAGACTATGGTCTTCAGATGGGGTTGACTGTTGCTCAGCTTGAAGATGAGGGCTATTTAAATGGCTACTTTGATTCATCAAAACAAAACTTGGAAATTTCTCTTGAAGATTTGAATCGTGCATATCCCGCAGCATCAAAGAGGAAAGATGTTGAGCCTGAGTTCAGAAAAAAGGCAGAGGATTACACACTGTTCATTCAAAACAAAAAAGAACCATATTTCACCATCTACAAAGACATCAGAAACATTTCAATTGAAAAAATCAAAAAGAACTATGGCGAACTCAATTGCTTCTTTGATCTTTGGTATGGCGAAAGCACTGCAGCGCCTTACATTCCTGAAACAATCAATGCCTTTGTTTCACAAGGTCTTGCAAGAGAAAGTGATGGGGCACTTGTGGTCGATGTTGCAGTTGATGGCGAAAACATCCCAACCGACAAACTTGACGAAAATGGCAAAGTTCTTTTCAAAAACCCAATGCCTCCAATGATTCTCAAGAAACATAACGGCGCAGATATGTATGCCACCAGTGATGTTGCTTGCATCATGCAACGAAACCGAGACTTTGCACCAGACAAGATCATTTACATTGTCGATTTCAGACAAAACAAACACTTCACACAGGTCTTCAGAGCTTCAAAACTTGCCGGAATTTCTCCAGAATCACAAGAACTCATTCATGTTGGTTTTGGAACAATCAATGGCAAGGATGGCAAGGCGTTCAAAACTCGTGAGGGAACAACCATCAAACTTGAAGACATCATTTCAATGATCAAATCCAAGGCTGCCGAAAAACTTTCTGAAAATGGAATTGTCGGTGATGATGAACTTGCTCGTCAAATTGGCGTCGCAGCTTTGAAGTTTGGTGATCTTTCAAATGTGGTTTCAAAGGATTATGTTTTTGATCTTGATCGCTTTGCGTCGTTTGAAGGAAAGACAGGGCCTTACATTCAGTACACATGCGCAAGAATCAATTCACTCCTTGAAAAAGCAAATGAAAAGCCATCTGAAATTGACATCACAACATCAGAAGAGCGAGGGGTTGCTTTTGCACTTTTAAAACTCACCGACAGTTATTACCTTGCACAAAATCAAAACTCCCTTCACACAGTTTGCGCATGCCTCTATGATCTTGCAAGTGCATTCTCTGTGCTTTACAACAACATCAAGATCAACAGTGCTGAAACCACAAAGAAAAGAAAATATCTCGCAATCACCCAGCTTGTTCACAAAGCGCTCGCACAAGGACTTTATGTTCTTGGAATGGACATGCCAAACAAAATGTAGTGTGGTTGAATGCTTTTCAATTAAAGAAACATTTGCATGAAAAACAAAGATTACAGATTTGAAAATAAATTGTTGTCAAATTGGGATAAATTATGAAAAAATTATTACTTCATTCATGTTGTGCGCCGTGCTCAACAGCTGTGATTGAAAGACTGCTTGCGGACATGCCTGACACTGAAATTTTGGTTTATTATTACAATCCAAACATTTATCCAGAAGCAGAATATCAAAAACGCAAAAATGAACAAATCAGATATATTGGACTTTTGAACTCACCGCGCGTCAAATTTGTTGACGCTGATTATGTCCCAGAGGATTATTTTCGCTCAGTTGAGGGTCTTGAAAATGAGAAAGAGGGTGGATCAAGGTGTGCAAAGTGCTTTTATTTGAGACTTCTTGAAACATGCTTCAAGGCAAAAGATGAGGGGGCTGACATGTTTGGAACAACTCTCACAGTGAGCCCACACAAAAATGCTGATCTCATCAATGCAATTGGATGCCAAATTTCCGCAATGTTCGGTGTTGAGTTTTTGGTTGCAGACTTCAAAAAGAAAGATGGTTACAAGCGCAGCGTAACCCTTTCAAAAGAAAACGACATTTACAGACAAAATTATTGCGGATGCAAGTTTTCAATTTGGGATGGGGCGGTGCTTCCAGAATAAAATCAAGGAGGAACATTGATGTGTCAAAAACCAAAACTATCTTAAAAAGAATATTTTGTGTTATGTTGTTTGTTGTTCTTCTTCCAATCATCCTTGTTCTCTTGATCATCAAGGCAATTTCCAAAAAATCACGACAAAAATTATATTTCAAAAACAAGATTTCAGGCAGAAAACTTGTGATGACAACAACAGTTGACACACTTGACAAAATGGAGGATTTTGAACTTGGTGATTTTTTCAAATACCTCTTCTTTTATCAGGGGTTTTCAACAAAAAAATTGGACACCATCAAAAATTGTTTGGTGCTTGAGAAAAACAACCGCTTGTTCTTGATGATGCACTCCAAAAGCAAACAATCCAAACATGAAAAACTTGTTTCAAAACTTGCAGAGGCAATGGCTCAAAACAACATTCAAACGGGCATCTATGTCACTTCTGCAAACATTGGTGAACAATTCAAAATCCAACAAAAGACAAATGGCATTGACATAATTGACAGACCAGCCTTGGCTCTTCTCATCCAAAATGTTTCAAAAGAACTTCAAAATGGATCGTTTGTGTTTGACCAAGACTCTGACAAACCAGTTGATGAACTTCTTGAAAAAATGTATCCAAACAGCATCTGATGATGTTTTAATTTGCGATTGCAGGCGATTTTGCCTGCAATTATTTGTTTTTTCTTGTGAAAACATGGCAAATGTTCGATGCTTTGTCAAAACTTTGTCATGGGCTGAGTAATTAATTTGTCCCTTGCATAAACTAGCACCATGGGAGAAATTTATGTTTGAACTCACTATTGAATCCAATTACTTGCACGAGGATGCTGTTCTTGCTGCAAAAAACTTTCTTTTGCCAACTGTTCAAGATATGGGTGGTGTGATTGTTTGTGGCAACACACATGGACGAATTCAGATTGCTCTTGCTGTTCCGATTTCAAAGAAGCATGTCATCAAAAGCATTGTTCTTGATGTGGCTGCAGACGCAATTGTTTCAATTTTCAAAAGACAACACTTGGATGACGCAATTCATGGCGCTTTTCTCTCTTCGGAAACCAGATCATCTCTCTTGTCTGCGCTTTCGGAGTTTGACAGGGAAACTGATGTCAACCTTGCAAAAAAACACTTGGTTTTTTCAAACTGCATTTTGCTTGACAGCACATACTTTTTTAAGATGCAAGAACTTCGTGACAGATGGGATGAAGTGGCAGTCCTTGTTTCAAACAACCTTCCAAATTTGATTGCGGGCGACGCAGTCATTGAAATGATGAAATTCTTAATCAAAACAACACCAAGCAAAACACCAGAGGTCTATTTGTCTCTTTTGGATGATGGAAAACTCTCGGTTGTTTCAAAAAACCCACAAAGATCATGCCTTCAACTTTTTGACAAAACATCTGAGGATTTTGAGGAAAAATTTATTTCATTTTTGATCTCGCTTGCTCCAAAACGGATTTTTGTAACTCACAAACTCAAAAGCTGTCTTTCTTGCATGGAAAAAATCCAAAATCTTTTTGAAGACAAAATATTCACAACATAAAAATTTTATTTTTATTTTTCCAATTGACAAATAGAAAAAACAGTTATATAATGACTTCAGTAACATCTTTTCCATGTGGACAAGTAGTTCATGCAGCTATTCTATTAAATTTTTCAAGAGAGTGTGGGTCCTGGGCTGGAAGCCTGCACATAGAGCGCATGAGTCGAAACCACCACGAATGGAAACTTGTGAAAATTCTGCTAAAGAGTGGCTGGAAAAAAATCCAGCAAGTAAGGTGGAACCACGGAAAACACAAATTTTCGTCCTTACGGCAAATCAGCAAAAAAGTCTGGTTGTCGTTTAAGGACTTTTTTATTGCAAAAAACATAAATTAACAAAAGGGGAAAAGACATGAAAATTCAACTCAGAGACGAAACAAGAGAATTTGAAAAAGGAACAACAATCTTGGAAATTGCTTCAAGCATTTCAGAAGGGCTTGCACGCGTTGCAGTGGCTGGCCGTGTGGATGGCGTTCTTACTGATCTCAGTGTTGCACTGGAAGATGATTGTGCGCTTGAAATCGTGACACAAAAAGATCCTGAGGCAAAACAAATTTTGAGACACACAGCGGCTCATGTTTTGGCACAAGCAGTCAAAACAATTTATCCAACCGCAAAACTCTCAATTGGGCCAGCAACAGAAGACGGTTTTTATTATGACTTTGATTTCAAAACTCCAATCACAGTTGATGATCTTCCAAAGATTGAAGCTGAAATGAAAAAAATCATCAAAGCAAACTTCGAAATCAAGAGAAATGTTGTCACAAAAAAACAAGCATTGAAAAGAGCCAAGGATGAGGGCGAAACTTTCAAGATTCAACTCATTGGTGACATTCCTGATGATGAAACAGTGACTGAATATACTCAAGGCGACTTCACCGATGTGTGTCGTGGACCACACATGAGAAGCACAGGAATGGTTAAAGCGTTCAAGCTCACAAGAATTGCGGGTGCTTATTTCAAGGGCGACAGCAAAAACAAAATGCTCACACGTATTTATGGCGTTGCATTTGACAAAAAGAGTGAGATGGACGAGTACTTCGTGCGACAAGAAGAGGCAATGAAGAGGGATCACAACAAACTCGGACGTGAACTTGAAATCTTCACAACTGTGGATTACATCGGCCAAGGCCTCCCAATTCTTCTCCCAAAGGGCACAGCGATTGTTCAAACAATGCAAAGATTCGTTGAAGATGAAGAAGCAAAGCGCGGATGGGTGAGAACAAAAACACCACTCATGGCAAAAAGCGACCTTTACAAGATTTCTGGTCACTGGGATCACTACAAAGATGGAATGTTCGTTCTTGGTGATGAAAAAGAAGACAAAGAAGTGTTTGCGCTTCGCCCAATGACATGCCCATTCCAATATCAAGCATATTTGAACAGAGCAAGAAGCTACAAAGATCTTCCAATGCGTCTTGCAGAAACATCAACACTCTTCCGTAATGAATCAAGTGGTGAAATGCATGGACTCATTCGTGTTCGTCAGTTCACAATTTCTGAAGGTCACTTGATGTGCACTCCAGAACAACTTGAAAGCGAGTTTAAGGGGTGCTTGGAACTTGCAATTTTCATGCTCAAAACAATGGGACTTTATGAAGATGCTTCTTACAGATTCTCTCAGTGGGATCCAAATGACAGAGACAAATACATTGGAACAGTTGAACAATGGGAAGAAGCTCAAGGCAAAATGAAAACAATTCTTGACAATCTTGGAATCCCATATAAGGTTGGTGTGGGTGAAGCTGCATTCTATGGTCCAAAACTTGACATTCAAATCAAAAATGTTTGGGGCAAAGAGGACACATTGATCACAATCCAAATCGACCAAATGCTTGCTGAAAAGTTTGGCATGGAATACACCGACAAAGATGGCAACAAGAAAAATCCTTACATCATTCACAGAACAAGCATTGGTTGCTATGAAAGAACACTCGCATACCTCATTGAAAAATATGCCGGTGCATTCCCACTTTGGCTTGCTCCTGTGCAACTCAAAGTCATCAATGTCTCAGAAAAGAGTGAAGACTATGCAAGAGAAGTGTCTCAAAAACTTGCTCTTCATGGTTACAGAATTGAAAACGATTTCAGAAGTGAAAAAGTTGGTTACAAAATCAGACAAGCTCAGCTTGAAAAAGTTCCATACATGATGGTTCTTGGAGAAAATGAAATTGCTGCTGGAACAGTAACTTTGAGAAAAAGAAATGGGGAAGAGATCAGAGACCTTTCAATTGAACAAGTCGTTGAAATCTTCAACAAGGAAATCGAAGAAAAAATTAAATAAAACACTTGACAAACATGTGTTTGTGTTATAAAATAACATCGCTAATGCAAGAGAAAGACCACTTTCCGCCAATCGAATGAAAGATTTTTATTGGTAAAATATCTGAACTTCACAACAGTGCGACGCTGAAAGTCCTGAATTTCAGTCGTGTGCTTTTGAGATTATAGATATGGTGAGTGGACAAGAGCGTTCACTCACTTTTTTTGATTGCATGGCAAAACAAAATGTATGAAGTCAAAAACGATAAAAATGACTTCAACCTAGGGGGATACGATTATAAAACAAGAACATCAACTCAACCACGAAATCACTGACAGAGAAGTTATGGTGATTTCAGCCACCGGAGAAAAACTTGGGATCATGAGCGCAGCAGAAGCCAACAGACTCGCAGACGAAGCTGAACTTGATCTTGTGAAAATTTCTCCAAATGCAAATCCTGCTGTTTGCAAGATCATGGATTATGGCAAATTCATGTTTGACAAAGCAAAACGTGAAAAAGAAGCAAAGAAAAACCAAAAGGTTGTTGAACTCAAAGAAGTTCAGCTTTCAATGACAATTGAACTTCATGACATGCAAATCAAGGCAAAAAATGCAAGCAAATTCTTGACTCAGGGCAACAAGGTCAAAGTTGCACTCAGAATGAGAGGACGCCAACAAGCTTACTTTAGCAAAGGCATTGAAATTGTGAAAGAATTTTGTGCAATGCTTGAAAATGAGGGAGTCATGGACAAAGAACCAAAAGTTGAAGGCAGAAATGTTGTTGTTATTTTGAACCCAAAAGGAAATAAAAAATAGGAGAAAAGGTTATGCCAAAACAAAGATCAAACAGTGCCGCAAAGAAAAGATTCGTAGTGCTCAAGAGCGGCAAAATCAAAAGAGCAAAACAAAACAAAAGACACATTTTGACAAAGAAAGAGACTGGTAGGAAGAGAGGCCTCCGTAAGACTGCTTACGTTTCAGCAACTCAAGAAAAAACTATCAAGAAACTCGTAGGTTAAGGGGGAGACGGTAATGAGAATTAAAAGAGGCGTTAATGCGCACAAGAAAAGAGTAAAAGTTTTTAAAGCTGCCAAAGGTTACAGAGGCGCAAAGAGCAAACTCTTCAGAGTTGCTCGTGAAGCTGTGATGAAAAGTGGCAACTACGCATACATTGGCCGCAGACTCAAAAAGCGTGATTTCAGACAACTTTGGATTGCAAGAATCAATGCAGGAGCAAGAGAATATGGCTTGTCTTACAGCAAGATGATGCATGGTTTGAAACTCGCTGGAATCGAACTCAACAGAAAAGTGCTTTCTGACATGGCAATTGCAGACAAAGCAGGATTTGAAAAAGTTGCACTTGCAGCAAAAGAAGCACTTGAAAAAGCTGCAAAGTAATTTGTTAAAATCATTAAAAAGATGTGAGAAATCGCATCTTTTTATTTTTTGATTTTATTCTTGATATTGTAATTGCTTTTGTGTTATTATATTGATGATAACATAAAAAGAGGGAATGTTCATGAATTTTAAAGAAGCCTTGATTGATTACGGATTTTCTCAGGAAGATGTGGATTACATTTGCACAAAAACGAACACGCGCGGGGTTGAAAGAGTTCAAAAAACACTTCGCGATTATGAAATTGAACTTGGGATCAGCAAAAGTGAACTCAAAAAAATGGTGCTCGCTGCACCAGGACTTCTTGGCTTTGTTGTCATTCCAGAAAACCAAGACATCGCGAGCGACACTTCAGTCAGAACCAAAATTGCAGATTACATGCAACTGTTGAACCTTTCAAAATTTGAAGTAATTAACATCATCAAAAAATTCCCACAATATTTGGGATTTGACACAAAATCAAATGCCCCAACATCATTAAAATCAAAAATTACAAATCTTCAATGCTTGCTTGGATTCAACAATGAAGAAGTTGTGAGATTTGTAAAAAAATATCCGCAAATATTGGCTCAAAGCATTGATCCGACTTCAAACTCGTCATTAAATTCAAAAATTGAAGCATATGCAAAACTCTTGAATGTTCCAATCAGTTCAGTTGTTGCAATGGTGCGAAAACTCCCACAAATGCTGACCCTTGACATAAATTCAACCTCAAAAACTGCTGTCAAAACAAAAATTGAAGATTATGCAAAATTGCTTGAAATTTCAAAATTCAAAGTCACAGCTCTCATTGCAAAAACTCCTGAAATGCTCACATATGACGTTTCTTCAAATGCAGAGACATCGATCAAAAGCAAACTTGAATTTTACAAAAGATCACTTGGTGTTGATTCAAGTGTTCTTGGACAAATGGTCGCAAAATGTCCAGTGCTGCTTGGACTTGACACATCCTCAAATTCAAAAACATCAGTGAGATCAAAACTTGAAGTTTTTGGAGATTTTTTAACAACTGAAGACATCATAAACAATCCAATAATTCTCACTTTCCCAGCCATGCGAACAAAACTTCGATTCATGATTCTTGCAAATTGTGGAATTGATCGAGACAAAATTGTTTCAAATCAAAACCTTATGACCTCAGAGCAGGTCATGTGGGGCAAGGTGGGACTTTGCAAAGCAAAAGAAATTGATTTTAAATATGTAACATATCCAGGAAAGTTTTTCATGGACAGATATGGTTTTGCTTTGAGTGATCTTGCTGAATTGTTTCCACTTCAAAATGCAGATATTTCAAATATTGAAGCGGAATATAATTCAAGATTTAACAAAAAACTAAACATTACTCAAGCAGAAATCGAGGAAATTTTGAAGTAGGGAACAAAGAATGGATTTGAAGTTGAAAAAGTTTTTAAAGAAATTAAATCTTGACGATGACGAAATAAACAATCTCACCACTGTTTGTTCTGGACTTGAAATCACAAGCGAAGGCAGAGCAAAAGAAAACGTGAGAATATTGATCGACTCGGGTTTCCCGCTTTGTGACGTTTCTTTTGTCGTTTGTGCAAACCCTGCTTTTTTGTGTAATGATCCAATAGACACAAAAAGTTCGATTGAGTCCATTGATGGGGATGTTGAACAAGCAATCAAAAATGATCCATATATTTTGTAAGGATGGGGAAATCAAATGGAAAAAATCACAAGCTCAAACAACAATCGTGTTGTTATGTTTTCAAAACTAAACCAAAAAAAGTATAGAGATGAGTATGGCTTGTTTTTGCTTGAAAATTACAAACTCATTGCAGAGGTTGTAAAACGCGGTGATGAAATTGAACAACTCTTGATTGATGAATCAAAACAAGACAAATTTGAGAAAATAATTCAAAAACTATATGAACAAACAATCATACTCCCATCCAATATTTTTGCAAAAATTAGTGAGACTGTAACAAGTCAGGGAATCATCGCTGTGATGAAAAAAAGAGACGAGACAAGCATTGCTTCGCTTTGTGGAAGAATTTTGGTTTTGGACAGAATTCAAGATGCTGGAAATGTCGGAACACTGCTCAGATCTGCTCAAGGCTTTGGCTTTCAAAATGTGATCATGATTGACTCGGCTGATGAGTACAGCTCGAAGGTAATCAGAAGTTCAGGCGGAAGCATTTTTCATCTCAACATCGCACACACTTCAGAAAAAGAACTTTTGAATCTCATTAAACGCAGCGATTTGGCTGTTTTCACAGCTGACATGAATGGATCATCACTTTATGAAACCCATGATTTTCCTCAAAATATGATGCTCATTGTTGGAAACGAGGGACAAGGCGTTTCAACTGCTTTGGAAGAAGCATCAACAAACAACATCATGATCCCGATGGAAGAAGGACTCGAATCCTTGAATGCCGGAGTTTCAGGCTCAATCATCATGAGTTACATTCACTCGAAAAAATAATATTTAAAAAGATTTGCCAAGAGATGTCCTCTTGGTGTAAAATACAAAAGTAAATTAATTAAACAATAGGAGAAATTTATGAGCGGACATTCAAAATGGCACAATATTCAAGCAACAAAAAACAAGGCAGATGCAGCTCGTGGAAAAATATTCACAAAAATCGGACGCGAAATTGCTGTTGCTGTCAAACTTGGTGGCGCAGATCCAAACACAAACAGCAAACTTTATGATGTGATCCAAAAGGCAAAACAAAACAACATGCCAAATGACAACATTCAGCGTTCAATCAAAAAGGCAGCAGGTGAAACTGATGCAACAAACTATGCATTAATCACATATGAAGGTTATGGCGCACATGGCGTGGCATTCATTGTTGAGTGCCTCACAGACAACAAAAACAGAACAGCATCTGATGTTCGTCACCTTTTTGATAAATTCGGTGGGAGTTTGGGAACTACTGGAAGTGTGACATTCATGTTCAATTACAACGGTGTCATCGTTCTTCCAAAAAAAGATGGAATGACAGAAGATGATGTGATGATGGTGGCTCTAGACGCTGGCGCCGATGACATTCAAACTGAAGACGAGGCTTTTGTGGTTTACACCGCACCTGACATGCTTCATGCTTGCGTGAAAGCGTTTGAAGATGCAGGATTTGAAATTGCTTCAAGCGGCCAAGAATACATTCCAACAAACACTGTGGAACTCGATGAGGCGGCTTCTGCATCGATTCAAAAACTCACAGACGCACTTGAAGATCTTGATGATGTTCAAAATGTTTATAACAACGCAGATTTGGCAGAATAATTTTTTTTAGCACGGCATTTTGCTGTGCTAATTTTAATAATTGGAGGGAAAATGAAACTATTTTTATGTGGTGGTGGATGCGGCAATCAAATCACAGAAGCTTTGCAACAATTTGAAAAATTGTTGGACAAAACAAAACCAGTGTTGTATGTTCCGCTTGCAATGGAAGAAAAAATGTATGACAGTTGCAGCGAGTGGTTTTCAGGTGAATGCAAGAATTTTGGGTGTGAAAAGTTTGAAATGGTGAGATCGTCCCTTGAACTTTCAGAGAAGAATTTTGACAAATACGCTGCAATTTTCATTGGTGGTGGAAACACCTTCAAACTTTTGAATGAAATCAATCAAAATGGTAACCGCGAAAAAATTATGAATTATCTTGAAAATGGTGGAGTTGTCTTTGGCGGAAGTGCAGGTGCAATCATTTTTGGCAAAGACATCAACACTTGCTTGCTCGATGATGGCAATGAGGTGGGACTTGAATGCACTACTGGCTTAAATCTGCTAAATGACTATTCAATCTTGTGCCACTTGAATGAAAAGTCTCTCAAAGACAATATGGAACACTTAAACAATCTCTCAAACAATGACAAAGTAATTTACATGCCAGAAGAGAATGTGATTTTTCTGGATAACAATTCCACATGTTTGATTGGAAAATCAGGTTGTGTAATCTTTGAAAAAGGTGAGCATTTTGCGCGCCGACCTGAAGATTTCAAAAATGATATCAAAAAGTAATGGAAGGACTATGAACAAAAAACTCAAATATAGGTTCAAAATTTATTGCAGTGATGGAACGTCAAAATTTATTGGTGGACGTGGTGCAACTCCAGAGTCTTTGAAGTATGATTTCGATGGAATGGTCTCATGGGATGAATATGAACGAATTTCTGATGATGAAACAATGGGAACAGCAGAGATTCTGAACCTCGCAAAAACTCTTTATTCAAAAAAACACTCATTTTCAAGAATTGAAATTGTGAACACTGAGACTGGTGAAGTGGTGGATTTCATCAATTAAAGCAAATCAATAAACGCGGAGCAAAACACTGCCCGCGTTTTTTAATTGTGGCATATTGACATTTGAGATTTCATAAGATATAATTATTTTCGCAAAAACAAAAGGAGACAAGTATTATGGAATTAGATTATGGAAAAATTGAAGTAATTGAAGATTTGTTGTTTTCAAGTGATGATATTGATATGATTGATCTCGTAAAGACATATCTCAAACAATCAAAAAAAGCAACTGAAGAGCAAATTGAAACACTTGACCTTGAATGTGTTGATGATGAAACTGGTTACATCATGTCAATTCAGGGTGAAAGAGATATTGAATTTTTGGGATTCTCAGATGAATTTGTCACAACATATGATGGACCAACCGGCGACACTGCAACGCTTGACCCAATTTGGATTAATATTGTTGCCAAAGAGCTTAACAAAATAAATGGCTTCAAGGCAAATCAATACCTTTTTGGTGTTTACAAATTGGTCGACGACATGGCTGCTGGGGCAGACGGTGCAAAAGTTTCAAGCGATCAAGCCAGTGCCATGAAGGAAAAACTCTTTGCAATTGAGGCAGGTTGTTTCACTCCAGATCATCAAATCATGACTGAAGCAGAGAAAATTGCATTCATGTGTCAAAATGGAGATTAGGTTTTGAAAAAAAAATAAATTTTGGTGTGGGGGATTTCCTCCACACTTTTTATTTTATCTTGATTTCATTGACAAATTTTTAAATTAACCTTATGATATATTATGTAAAATAATATAGGAGTGAAAGCAGGCGTGATTATTCTTGGCATTGACCCAGGCTATGGAATTGTTGGTTACGGTGTGATTGAAAAAGACACGAGAGGCAAGTGCCACATGATTTCATATGGTGCAATCAAAACACCAACTGATGAAACATTCCCAACAAGACTTGCAATTATTGAAGAGAGAATAAAATTTCTCATCGATAAATACAAACCTGATGCTGTTGCAGTTGAAGAATTGTTTTTCAACACCAATATCACAACAGGAATCAAAGTTGCTGAGGCAAGAGGAGTCATCGTTTGCACAGCCGTCAAAGAGTGTGCAGGCCTTTTTGAATATACTCCAAGTCAAATCAAACTTGCAATCACGGGGTCAGGAAAGGCAGAAAAACATCAAGTACAATACATGACAAAAATGATGCTTGGGCTTTCTGAAATTCCAAAACCAGATGATGCAGCGGACGCACTTGCTGTCGCGCTCACTCACGCACAAACAAACAACCAAATCAAAAACAACAGCATGATGCAGTTTGAAAAGCTCAAATCTGGCAGAAAAAAGACAGTGAACAGTTTTGAAAAGCTCTTACTTGAACAAAATGCAAAGAAAAAATCTAACATAAACAATTGGAAGTCATAAGGGGAAAGATATGATATACAAAATAGTTGGGACAGTTGAACAAATTGATGAAAACACAGTTTCAGTGAGCACTGATGCAGGTGTTGGCTTTGAAGTGATTTGCACGCAGGCTGATGCAATCTCTCTTGCAAGCGAAAAGGGAAACCAGACGGTTTTCACATACCTTCAAGTTCGTGAGGACGCAATGGTACTTTATGGCTTCAAATCTCTCGAGGTTAAAGCAATGTTCTTGAAGCTCATCACAATTTCTGGAATTGGTCCAAAAATGGCAATTTCAATCCTTTCTGAAACAACGCCTGAGGATTTGTCTTACTCAATTGTGAACTCTGATGTGAAGGCACTCTCAAAGGTTAAGGGACTTGGAAAGAAAACAGCAGAGAGAATAATTTTGGAACTCAAAGAAAAGGTTTCTGCAATTGCCACAGACATCAAGAAAACAAACAAGACAGCCACTGTTGAGACTGGCAAACTTTCATCAGAGCAAGAAGACAGTTTGATTGCTCTTTGCAGTTTGGGACTTGGCAAAACTCAAGCCACAAAACTCGTGATGGAACTTTCAACTCCAGACATGAAGGCTGAAGATATTGTTGCAATTTGCATCAAAAACATGGGGGCAAGATAATTTATGTGGGAAGATTTTGACAACTCAGAGGAATTTGAACAGCGGTTCATATCAAGTGAAAGACTCACAGGTGAGTCAGAAGAAGAAAATATTCTTCGTCCAAAGACCATGGATGATTATGTTGGTCAAGAAAAAGTTAAGGAAAACCTCAAGGTTTACATTGGCGCAGCAAAAAAACGCGGCGAAGCACTTGATCATGTCCTTTTGTATGGACCTCCTGGACTTGGAAAAACAACACTTTCAAGCATCATTGCAAATGAACTTGGTGTTGGACTCAAAATGACAAGTGGTCCAGCGATTGAAAAGGCAGGCGACCTTGCTGGACTTCTCACAAATCTTTCTGAAGGAGATGTGCTTTTCATTGATGAAATCCACAGAATGAATCATTCAGTTGAAGAAATTTTGTATCCAGCAATGGAGGACTACGCACTTGACTTTTTGATTGGCAAAGGTCCATCTGCCCGAAGCATGAGACTCACTCTTCCAAAGTTCACACTTGTTGGCGCAACAACAAAGGCGGGAATGCTGACTGGTCCTCTTCGCGATCGTTTTGGAGTCATTGCAAGACTTGAACTCTATTCACCAGAAGAACTCGACAAAATTGTAAGGCGTTCTGCCAAACTTCTTGGAATGGACATTGATTCAGATGCTTCAATTGAAATTGCAAGCAGATCAAGAGGAACACCAAGAATCGCAAACAGAATTTTGAAGCGTGTTCGTGACTTTGCAGATGTTGAAAACAGTGGGGTCATTGACCTTAAAATCGCTCGTCACGCTCTTGCACGCATGGAAATTGATGAACTTGGACTTGACATGGTTGACCGCAGAATTTTGGAAACAATCATTGACAAATTTGGTGGTGGACCAGTTGGTCTTGACACATTGGCAGCATCAACAGGAGAAGAAACCACAACAATTGAAGATGTTTATGAACCATATCTGTTGCAACTTGGTTTCATTCAAAGAACACCAAGGGGAAGAGTTGCCACCGCTGCGGCTTATGAACATTTGGACAGAAAATTCACAGGAAAATAAAATGGAAAAACAAATTATTAAAAAATCTGACTTTTACTATGATCTGCCTGAAGAACTCATCGCTCAAACACCAGTTGAGCCAAGAGATCACTCAAGGCTTTTGGTTGTGGACAAAGAAACAGGGAATCTTGAGCATAAACACTTTTATGACATTGTTGATTACTTGACCCCAAACGATGTTTTGGTGGTCAATAACACCCGTGTCATTCCTGCAAGACTTTATGGAAAGAAAAAGACTGGGGCAAACATTGAAGTTTTGATCATCAAAAGACCAAACCTTCTCACTGCTGAAGTTTTGGTGAGACCAGGAAAGAAAGCAAGAAAAGGCACTGAAATTTTCTTTAATGACAACTTTTCATGTGTTGTCACTGATGAAGTTCCTGAAACTGGTGGAAGAATTGTGGAGTTCAAAGTTCCAGAAAGATCAACACTCGAAGCTGAACTTGACCGAGCTGGCACAATGCCGCTGCCACCATACATTCATGAAAAACTTGAAAATCAAGAGAGATATCAAACTGTTTATAACAAGCACAAAGGTTCTTCAGCTGCGCCAACAGCAGGTCTTCATTTCACAACCGAACTTCTTGAAAAAATCAAAGCGAAGGGCGTTGAAATCATTGATGTTCTTTTGGATGTTGGACTTGGAACTTTCAGACCCGTGTCTGAAGAGAATGTGCTTGATCACAAAATGCACTCTGAACACATGGTGATCACCAAAGAAACCGCAGAAAAACTCAACAATGCAAAAAGGACTGGCAAAAGAATAATTGCAGTTGGAACAAC
>JAFTJJ010000113.1 GCA_017456465.1 Clostridia bacterium
GGGACGTTTTATTATTTGCTGAAAGTGCCTTCATCTTGGCTTTCAGAAGTCGATGTTTTTTTGTTAAGTTTGTCGTAAAATCCAGAAAATTCGTTTGATCTCCATTCCTCAATGACTTTTCTTCTTGATGCGTTTTGAGCTGGCAAAACATCATATAACATTTTGAGTTCTTCAGGTGTCATCAACATGTCTGGATGAGGAGTGCCATATTTGTCCACGGATTGTTTATGTTTGCAGTAATATTCATATCTTTTGGCTTTCAACCAATTTTGTCTGTGTTCTTCATCGGCTGGGGCAGGTGAACCGCGATGATAATGCACGGGTTCAAACTGGTTTGAAAAGCCTGATGAAATATATCTTTCTCTGAACATGTCAGCATTCTTTTCAATTCCTTCCTCAACAACTTCAGGATCCATTCCAATTGCGGTCAATGTTCTCACAACGCCACCTCTGAAAATGTCAACAGCGTCGGGACTGACCATTATTGAAAAATCATCATAGCCTTTTGGAATCAACCAACCTTCGCCGTCGTTTTTCATATAATTGATTTGCCATCTCACAATTTCAAGTTCATAATTATGTCTGAGTTCATTGAATCTGTCAGATTTGTTCATGAATTGTTGAATTGTTGGTGCAGGAATGGATAATCCTTTGCGCAACAATTGTTTTTCAAGAAGTTGTGACATCCACTCGTTATCTCTCAAGTGGCATGGCAAATTACCAAAACCCAATTCACTTGATCTGCGAAAGCAATTGCTTCCCCAACGACCATTTTCAGGAAAAAATGTTTCAATTTCTTCATTCAAGATTGTCTCTTGTTCTTTTTCATCCGAAACGACAACATATTTTGGTTGTTCATCGGATTTTTTGTTTTCCTTTACTTTATTTCTTTTCAAAAAATCAAATATTCCCATAAGTTCTCCTTAGTGTGTTTTGAGTATATCACAACTGAGTCTTTTATTCAATACCAAACAAAAAAAACTTCACCAACTTGTTGGTAAAGTTCTGATTAATAATGTTATTTGCTGTTTATCTTGGCATGTATGTTTGGCAGGCTGGGTTGTTACGATTTGTTGCAACGGTGATGCCATTGGCTAAACATTTTTTGCCATCGTTGAACAGGCAATCGGCTTTGCATGTTACTTTTGTGTCTTCTCGGACAAGTTTGTGTGGGATTTTGTCTTCTTCTTTCTTGTTTGGGTTTTCTGATGGGGTGTAAGTCGTGCAGTCGGTTTTTTTGTCAACATCGATGTGGTGTGCATTGCAATTGCAGAAGCTATTGAATTTGCATCCTTCGCGTTTGCATTTGAGATCGAACATGGTTTTCTCCTTAATTATGAAGTTTATTTTCTTTTATTATGCACATTGTTTGCAAAATTTATTTAATGTGATATAATAAAATCATAGAAATTGCTAGAATATGGAGGAAGAAAAAATGAAAGTTATTTTAACTCAAGACGTGAAGGCTCAAGGGAAGAAGGGAGATGTTGTGACAGTGAGTGATGGTTATGCCACAAACTTTCTTTTCAAAAACAAGCTTGCTGTTCCAGCAAACGCATCAAACGTGAATGTGAACAACATGCAAAAAGCAGCCGAAGCGAAGAGAATTGCTGATGAAACAGCAGCGGCAAAAGAAGTCGCAAAAAAGCTTGAAGGAGTGTCTCTTGCGCTTGCGATTGAGGTTGGTGCAAACGGCAGAGCATTTGGATCAATTTCATCAAAAGAAATTTCAGAAGGACTCGAAAAAATTGGATTTGACATTGACAAAAAGAAAATTGAACTTGCTTCTCCAATCAAGGGTGAGGGAAGTTACAAAGTTCCAGTCAGGCTTTACAAGGGGGTCATGGGACAAATCAAAGTTGATGTTTCAGCCGTGATCAAGAAATAAAATTTAAGCGCAAGCGTTTGCTTGTGCTTTTCTTTTTTTAAAAATGATTGAAAAGCGTGTGAAGGTTGTGATACAATATTGTTATGAACATGAATTTTTTGCTTGCGCTCACCAATAATGCTGCAATGATCAAGGGGCTTGATGAGGCCCTGATTTTGGCTGAGCAAAATCAAGAAAATTCAATATTGATTATTCTTCCTGAAACCAAGACAGTGATGGCTGAAAGGTATCTCCTTGAGAAATCAAAAAATGGGGCATTTTGCAACATTTTTATTTGTAGTTATAACAGGCTTCTTTCAAAACTTGGAATTTGCAGTGAAAGCTACTTGCTTTCAAGAGAGACAGGAATTTATATTATTAAGAAATTGGTTCAAGAACTTGAAAGCAATCTTGTTTGTTACAAAAAAGCGGCATCATTTCTTGGGTTTGCTGAAAACATCTATGACACCATTTCTCAGCTCAAATCGAGCGGTGTGACGCCTGAAGAATTTTCAAAAGTGGCAAGAGAATCAAAAGGAGCACTGCCATCAAAGATGGCGGACATTGCGCTTTTGTATGATGCTTATGAGAATTATCTTGGTGGCAGATATCTTGACATGTCTGACAGTTTGAATGAAATTGCAAAAGCAAGTTTGCACAGTGAATTTGTGAAAAACTCTGACATTTTTGTGCTTGGGTTTGATTCGGTCACATCACAGATGGATGAAGTTATTTTGAATTTTGTGAAGACCGCAAAAAGTGTGACGGTGTCAGCTCCATACATGCATCCAAGCATGAAAAATGCGCACATTTCAGACAATGAAGTTTTTGAGCATTACAAAAAAGTGGCAGAAAGGCTGAAAATTAAATACAGTCCAATTGTGGTCAAAGAAAAATTTTCTCCTGACATGAAATACATCGCGGAGAATGCATTTGCATATCCATTGAAGTCCACAAAGTCTCGTGGAAACATCAAGTTTTTCTCAGCTCGAGATATAACCGATGAAATTTCTTTCGTTGCAGAAGAAATTGCTGAGAGGGTGAGAAAAGGGCAAAGATTCAGAGATTTTGGTGTTGTTCTTGGTGACACAGATGCTTATGAATATGAACTCAAAAAGATATTTGCAGAGTATGGAATCCCATTTTTCATCTCAAAGCAATATGATCTTTCAAAGCATGCATTTTTTGTCATGCTCACGCATGTGCTCGAGATTGCAAGAATTGGTTATGAACCAAGTCACATGATTGCTCTTTCAAAGTGTCCACTTTTTGCTTTGCAAGGAAGTGCTTCAGAGTTTGAAAATTACATCATAAGAACAGGTGTGAAGTTCAGTGGATTTTTGAACGCGTTTGAAAATATTGATCCAAAGTTTGAAATCCAAGACAAAGCTGCTGAGGACATGCGAAAAAGTCTCCTCACTATGATTGAAAATGTTATTCTCGCGCTTCAAAGTGCAAGCAAGGTTCAAGAATATATTGACATTTTAAACAAGTTTTTTGAAGAGAAAAATTTGCATGAAAAACTGAATGAGTTCAAAGATGAACAAGAGCTTTTGGGCGAGCTTGAAATGGCTGCGGTGACTGAGCAAGTGATGGGCAAGATTCAAAGCAGTTTTGAAACTTTGAGCGAGTTTTTGGGTGAGTGTTCTGTGTCGTCAGATGAGTTTTCTGCACTTTTGCTTTCTGGACTTTCAAGTGTGGAAATTTCGCTTATTCCACTTCAACTTGACAGTGTTATTGTGCAAAGCAAGACAGACGGCATGAAAGACATCAAGAAGCTGTTTGTGCTTGGCGCAAGTGAAGGAAAGTTTCCAGTGACAAGTGAAGACTGTGGAATGATCAGAGATTCTGAGATCAACAGTTTGAGTGATATTTTCAAAGTCAAGATTGAGCCAACAATCAAGACGATCAACAGGAGAGAAAGGTGCAAAGCATTTGAGACTGTTATTGGTTTTGATGAGGTGCAAATTTCTTTTGCGAAAACAAACCAAGCGCTTGAGGAACTGAGTGCATCATCGTTTGTGATGAGTGTTGCAGGGCTTTTTGATGACTACAAAATTGCTGGTGAAACGGTGCTCAATCAAGTGAATGCATCAAAAAATGAGTTTGCTGATTGTGCAAGTGGGGTTTTCACTCTTGAAAATCTTGAAAGCAGGTTTGCTGCCATGGTGGCTGGAACAAAAAATGGAAAGTCTGTTGCAGCATCTGATCTTTCGTCAGTTTATCACGTGATCAAAGATGGGTCACGCATGGATTTTGAAAATATGCTTGGATCACAAACACGTGTTCCAGAGCTCAGCTCCGAAAGTGTTGAATTTCTAAATGGCAAGACAAGCATCAGTCAGCTTGAGAAATATTTTTCATGTCCATTTATGCATTTTGCAGATTATGGGCTTGGTCTCAAAGACAGAGCGGAAGCCAAAATGCAAGCAATTGATGTCGGAGATGTTTTGCATAAAGTTGCTGAGATTTTTGTGAAAAAGTTCATTAAAAATGGAGGGGTTCAGGAAGAAGAACACTCGAAAATTGTGGACGAAGTGTTGCTTTCCAACAAAATTGCAACTGAAAACAACAAGATGCTTGTGAGCATTTTGGAGAAAGAGGCACACAGGCTCATGCGAGCGATTTCAAATCAACTTGCAAAGAGCGATTTCAAACCTGTGGCTGTTGAAGCGTGGTTTGGAAAAAATGGAGCTTTCCCTGCAATTGAACTTGGAGACGGCGTGAGAATTGAAGGGAAAATTGACAGGGTTGACAAATGCGGAGATCATTACCGCGTGATTGATTACAAAACGGGAAAAATTGAAGAAACACCTGAAGGGGTGTATTATGGAAAGAAAGTCCAACTTTTGTCTTATGTTCAAGCAATTGCTGGAGGGGACAAGAAATTGAAACCGGCTGCTGCACTTTATTTTCCAGTCAGAAATGAGTGGGCAGAATCAAAAAAGAAAGCGGAAGAGGCTTACAAAAACAAAGGTTATGTTTTGAAAGATGAGGATGTGGTGAAACACATGGACACAGACCTTTATCACTCAAACACAAGCACAAGCATTCCAGTGAGATTTGTGAAAGCAAAGGGGACAAGCGATCCTGATGAGCGAGAGTTTGGTGCAGATGGAAATTTGCTTGATGAAAAGCAGTTTGAAGACATCGCAAAATATATTCACGATCTTGAAAAACAGGCTGTGAAAGAAATAATGTCTGGCTACATCGCGCCATCACCACTGGTGTCTGGCAACAAATCACCATGTGCATATTGCGCATATAAAACGGTTTGTGGACTTGAAAAAACAAGCAATCCAGAGGGAAGAAAAGCTCTCGGCGGAATCAAATTTGAAAGTTTTTTGAAAGGGGAATAAGGAGAGGAAATGTTTGACATTTCAAAAGCAACAGAAGAGCAAAAACAAGTGCTGATTGAAAAGGATAAGAATATCCTTGTTTCTGCTGCTGCAGGAAGTGGAAAAACAACTGTGATGATTGAGAAAATCGTCAGAATGATTTTGGAAGAAAAAGTTCCAATCGAGAATTTTTTGGTGCTCACATTCACGAAGGCAAGTGCAGAAGACATGAAAAACAAACTGATCAACAGGCTGTCTTTTGAGCAAATGTCTCCTTTTGTGCTTTCGCAAATTGACAACATTCCAGTGAGTGATGTGTCAAACCTGCACAGTTTTTGCGCAAGGCTTTTGAAGTCATATTTTTATGCAATTGGGCTTGATCCAACATTTGCTGTTATTGATGAAATGGAGCAAAACAAGCTCAAAACAAAAGCTTTGGACAGGCTGTTTGAAAACGAGGCAAAAGTGGGCAATGCTTTGTTTTTTGAGGTCGCAGATATTTTTCAAAACAGCAGAAAAGATGGAAAACTCAGAGAACAGATTTTGAAGATTTATGAGTTTTCAAAATCTCAAGTTGACTTTGATGCGTGGAAAACACAAAATCTGGAGCAATCATACACAACAGATCTTGACAACAATAAATGCGCAGAAATAATCAAAAACTACGCAAAAAATATTGTGTTTGTTTTCAAGACCCAAATCGCCGAGTTGAAGCTTGAGATTTTGGACAAGGTTTTGGATGAGGAAACAAAGAAGAGGTTGATTGTTTATCTTGATTCACTCGACACCAAGCTCATCAGCATCAAACATAATGACAAGTTTGAAATTTTTGCTCAATCGATTAAAAGTGTTGGAAAATATAATGTGATTCCGAAAGTTGATGAAGAATATGCTTTTTTCAAGGAAGAGTGTTTGCGGCTTAAGGCTGAAATAAAGTCAAGAATTGACACGATTTCTGGTGCTATTTTTGCAGAACCAGAATCGACTCTTGAAAGTGTGAAAGAATCACTTGCGTTGGTCAAAAAACATGTGTCTGTTATGTATGAATTGGCAAGCAAGTTTGACGAAATTTATTTGTCACTCAAAAAGGAACTTGGAGTTCTTGATTTTAATGATCTTGAGATGTTTGCTCTTAAAGTGCTCTCTGACAGTGAGGTTCTTTCTGAAATTAAAGCAAAGTACAAGTATATTTTTGTGGATGAATATCAAGACATAAATTCAGTTCAAGAAAAGATCATTTCACTCATAAGTTCAGACAACAACAGATTCATGGTTGGCGACATCAAGCAGAGTATTTATGGCTTTAGGCTTTGTGATCCAGAAATCTTTTTGAACAAATATAATGATTACAAAAGTGGCAACACTGCGAGCGTCAGCATTTCTCTAAACAAAAATTTCAGAAGTTTTCCAGACATTTTGGAGTTTGTGAACATTGTGTTTGACAACACAATGACAAAGTCTTTTGGTGGAGTGGACTATAGAGAAGAAGCAAGGCTTGTTCCTGGGAAAGTGGTTCAAGAAAAAACTCATGCAAGAGCATCACTTTTGTTTGTTGACACAACATCGCTTGAAAATGGTGCAGATGATGAAAAACAAAAAGATCTTCCAGTTTATTCAGTGAAAAATCATGAGAACGTGGATTCTCTTGAAAGCAAGAAAGCTCATCTTGAAGGAATGATCATTGCAAACAAGATTGCAGAAATTATGTCATCAACCAAACATTTGATTGTTGACAAAGAGACGAGAAAAGAGAGACGAATTCAGTACAAAGACATTGTGATTCTTGTTCATTCAAGAAATGAATATTTGAACAATCTTTTGGACGTTCTTGACAGTGTGGGGATTCCAATCAGCAGTGACATCACGTCGGATGTCTTTGAAGACGAAGACATTCTTGCACTCAAAAACATGTTGTTTGTGATTTCAAATGAGGCCTCAGACAAACCACTTTTTGCACTTATGTTCTCAAGGTTGTTTGGGTTTACGCCAGATGAACTCATGAAAATTAGAAAAAACAGTGAAAAAAGATATTTTTATGAGTCGGTTCAAAACTTTCCAAATGACGGATCAGAATTGTTTTTCAAGGTGATGAGTTTTTCGGAAACAATTGCAAGGTTCAAAAAACTAGCAAGCTTTTTGATGATCAAGGATTTGTGTTACAAAATCATTGATGAATTTGACATTGAAAAACAAATGATTGCAAGCAGCAACAGTCTGGAGAGGCTTGCAAAACTCAACAAATTTTTGTCTGGGCTTCCAAGTTGCACACTCGAGGAGTTTTTGCTCACAAATGATCTTTCAAACCTTGCTTGCGAATGCAAGACGTCATCAAACAGTGTGCGCGTTATGACCATTCACAAATCCAAGGGGCTTGAATTTCCAGTTGTGTTTTTGGTTGGTACAGGCAACAAGTTTAACATGAAGTCAGTTTATGGCGATCTTGCCATGAGCAAAGAACTTGGAATTTGCATGAATCAATTTAATGTTTTTGACAGATACAAAGTTTCAAGTTTGACCAGAGCTGCATCAAAGATCATTGAAAACAAAAAGTTTTTTGAAGAGGAGCAACGGCTTTTGTATGTTGCACTCACTAGGGCAATTGATTATCTTTTTGTTTCTGGTGTAGCAAAGAAAAAATCTTTGAATGAGAAGTTTTCGCCAACACCAATGAGTTTCATGGAGTGGTTTGCACCATTGTTGCTGGCTGAAGAACATGAAAATTCAGAAATTTTTGACATTGAGGAATATGATGTTTCTACGATTGAAAAATGGGATAAGCAAAAACAAGAGAAGCGTGTCCTTATTGGGAAAATTAATCCTGAACTTGTGGAAAGGTTGAAAGAAAAAGTTTCATATGTTTATCCTTTTGAAAAGCAAACCGTTTCACCACAAAAAACGACAATAACAAAAATTGCAGAATCAGAAACAGCAGTTGACCTTTCGGTTGCAAAAGAAAAGAATTTGGTTTTGAGTTCAGCAAAAAGGGGCACATCATATCACAAAATGTTTGAGCGCATGACACTGCTTGAAACATCACAAGAAGAAATTGACGTTGTCAAACGTTGTCTTGTGAACGCCAAAGTGTTGACTTCCGAAGAAGCTGATTTGGTGGATTCAAACAAAGTTCTTTCGTGCATTCAAACAGAAAGTTTCAGAAATGAGATCATGCGTGCTGAATGGGTTAAGCGGGAAACTGAGTTTTATATGCTTGTTGGTGATGGTGAGCGAAAAGACCAGACAGAAGTTCAAGGAATCATCGATTTGCTTGTGAAAGTTGATGGTGAAATTATCCTTTATGATTATAAAACTGGACATTTGACTGAGAATATTGCAAGACAAAAATATTTTGTGCAACTTGAAGGATACCGCGAGGCAGCGGAGAGAATATTTGGCACAAAAATTAATAAATTACGCATTATTGCGGTGGATATGGGAACAATATTTGATCTATAAAAATTATTAAAATGCAAAAAAACATTTAAAAATTATTAGTAATTGTACAGACAGTGTGATATAATATTTTTACTAAAACGTAAGGGGGAGATAATTATGTTTGATTATATTGTTGCTGTTTTTAAAGTAATTGTTGGCATTTTCACGCCTGAAAGAATTGCACTTACAGCGTGCATTGTTTTCGGTGTCTATGTCCTTTGGATTTTGCTTTCGCTTTTGTTCAGTTTTCAGTCAAAGTTTTCGCGCGGTTGCAGAAAAATTTCTGAACTTGTTGATACTTATGGCCTCACGAGTGAAACCTATCCAAAATTTGTTGAGCTTGGAAGCAAACTTCCAGACTCTTTTCTCAGAGGATGGAAAACGTTTGAGCACTCAAACCAAGGGTTGCCTTCTGAGTTTATCAGAAGAAGCGATTGCTTGGATTTGGAACTGAGTGGTGGTCTTTTCAATCAAAACAGATCGACAATGAGAACTTACATCATAAGTTTTTCACTTTTCTTTGGACTCATTGGTGTTGGAAACATTGGCGCAGATGCTGCTGTGACTGCGTATGCACTTGCTGAAGCCCTTGTTGTTCCATTTGTGTTTGGTGTGGTGAGCATGCTCACATATTATCTTTACACTGCAATCAGACAACATCAATATAGGGTTTGCGTTGAAGACTTCAATGAGATGATGGACATCTTGAATGAAAAAGTTGAAAACTCTGAAGTTGAGTTTGCAAAAAGAGATTACTCAAATTCTGTGTTTGTTCAAAATGTTGTTGAACCAAGAGTCGCAGACGTTCAGCCAGAAGAAGTGATTGAACCAGTGTTTGATGAGAATCCTCAACAAATTGAAGTTGCCGATGAGCATGCTGATGTGATCACAGAAGAAGTTCAAGTCATGGATGAATACTTGGAAGAACAAGCACAACGACAAGAAACAGTGGCTGAAGAAGCAATTGTTTCAGATCATCAGGTTGAGGTTGGTGATGACGTGTTGCCAAACTCAAATCCAACCACAGAAGAAAAAGTTGAACCAACAATTGAAAGACATGAAGAACAGACAATTGCTGAACCAGCAAATGACATTAATCAAGGAGAAACTGTGATGGAACAAACAATTCAGACAGAGCCAAAGAGAGGAAGGGGAAGACCAAAGAAAGAGAAAGCGCCTGAAGGTGAACTTGTGATCAGAACCGACGAGGAATTTGAAGAAGCTTTGGCTCGTGCTGAAAAACTCATGAAGAAAAATGAAGAACCACTTTCTGCAAGTCAACAAAAGCGTGTTGAAAAGGCGCTCAAAGAACTTGTTGATGCAATGAAAAAATATAAAGAGGAGGCGTAAGGGCATGAAAAAGAAAAAAGTTGAAATTGTGAAGACCATGACAATTGGAGAAGTTATGAACATGGATCCAAACGTTGCGCCAATTCTTATGGGGTTTGGACTTCATTGTTTTGGTTGTCCAATGAGTCAAATGGAAACTCTCGAGGAAGCAGCTCAGGTTCATGGAATTGAAGCTGATTTGCTTGTTGAAAAAATCCAAGAGTTCTTCAATAAATAAAATAATTTCGAACATAAGAAAACAAAAGCCATTGCAAATGCAGTGGCTTTTTTCATGAGTAATATTTTTGAACACTTATACAATGTGTAAACTTAGATTTTTTATATACACTAAAGTGTATAATAAAAATTAAAAAAATTTTCAAAAAATGCACAAAATCCTTTGACATTGGGGGGGGGGGGGGTATGCTATTCTTATATAATAAGAATAGCAGTTTTAAGATCGTGGGGGAGATGCAAAAGTGAAAAGGAAAGTGAAAAGAAAAAGTTTCATCGTTGGTGCGTCATATGTGCTTTTGTTTGCGTGCTTGTTTTTGTGCGTTTGCTTGGTTGCACTGAACAAAAAAGATGGCATTGATGCTTATGATCAATTTGTTGAAACCGCAATCAATTCGAGTCAATCCGAGCAAAGCATTGTCATTGAAAACACAACATTCCATGGGGCAGACACGTTTGTTTGTGTGAACAGTGGCGAAAATGTGACAATTCAAAATTGTTCATTTGAAAACACCAGTGAATCTGCAATTGTTGTGAATGGTGGAACATTGAGCATTGAAGACTGCTCAATCTCTGATTGTGCTGCAACAAACGGTGGTGCAATCAGTATTGCATCGGGAACATTGAACATAAAGAACACGGAAATTTCAGACAACAGCGCCAGCAAGGGTGGCGCAATTTTTGCGCGTGGACAAGACATAGAAATCAATATTGATGAAAACTGTGTGATTGCCAACAACTCAGCCACAAGTGGAGGCGCGATTTATTTGGAAGACACAAGTGATGGAAACACAAACATAATCAATTTGTTGAGTGCAACTTTTGATGGAAACAATGCAACATCAGGCGAACACCTACATTCGTGTCAACCGAATGGATGATGCACGCAAACTGATGAATCGCATGACTGAAATTGCTCCTGAACAGCCATTAGTGTTTCAATCACTTGCAAGCTTATGTTACATGCAGGAAGATTA
>JAFTJJ010000114.1 GCA_017456465.1 Clostridia bacterium
AGTGATTTTAGGGTGTTATGTCTCGCATAACATTCGGAAATTACTGGCGAAAATGCGTGTTTGTATGGGATTAATAATAAAGACGAATTTGGAGAAAAAGAGGTTGAGATGAGGTTATTTTTGGACGAGATTAGTGTGTCTTTTGGAGAAAATGAAGTTCTTCAAAATGTGACATTTGAGGTGAACGAGAAGGACAAGGTTGCGATTGTTGGAAGAAACGGGAGTGGGAAAACGACGCTTCTTAATGTCATCATGGGAGAGCAAGAGATTGACAAAATTGATGGTGGGAATGCGAAAGAGAAAATTCAAAAGACTGGAAAGTTCAGGATTGGGCATTTGAAGCAGATTGATTTTGAAAATGAAGAAGAGCTTTTTGAAGACGAGATTTTGAAGGTCTATTTTGATGTCCTTGAAACAAAGAGGCAAATTGACAATTTGGAAGAAAAGATGAAAGTTGATTGCGAGGAAAAAGACATTTCAAAATATGAAAAGCTTCTTTTGGAATATGAAATGATTGGTGGGTACACATACCAAAAAGAATATAACAATGCGATCAAGAAATTTGGGTTTTCTGAGGAAGACAAGAAAAAGAAGATTTGTGAGTTTTCTGGCGGGCAGAGAACAAAGATTGCGCTCATCAAATTGCTCCTGAGCAAGCCAGATCTGCTTGTTTTGGACGAGCCAACAAACCACCTTGACATCACAAGCACAATGTGGCTTGAGGAGTATCTGGCAAGTTATCCAAAAGCAATCATTGTGGTTTCGCACGACAGAGCGTTCATGGACAAGTTTGTGAATGTGGTTTATGAAATTGAGAGGGGAAAAGTTAAGAAGTATCTCGGGAACTATTCAAAGTTCATCAAAACTAAGCAAGAGAATTTTGAAAAAGATTTGAAGGACTACAACAAGAAAACCGAAGAGCGTGACAGGCTTCAAGCGCTTGCAGACAGGTTCAGATATAAGGCAACCAAAGCAAAGATGGCGCAGAGCAAGCTCAAAGCAATTGAAAAAATGGGAGACATTGTGCGTCCAGATGTTGCGGACACGAAGGTTTTCAAGTTTCAGACAAAGCCGTTCACTGAAAGCGGAAGTGAAGTGATGTTTGCAAACGACATTGAGATTGGATACAGCGGCCAAGCATTATGCAGGTTGACATTTCGAATTATGAAAGGCGACAAGATTGGAATTGTTGGTGGAAACGGGCTTGGGAAATCGACGCTTTTGAAAACCATCATGCAAAAAATTCCACTCATCAAGGGTAAGTTTGGATTTGGAACAAATGTTGAGATTGGATATTTTGATCAGCAAACAGCAACAAACAATGTTCCAGATGAAAGTGTTCTTGAAAACTTTTTGAAAGCATTTCCTGAAGAAGACACGGAGAATGCAAGAAACATTCTTGGAAGTGTTTGTTTTTCGGGCGATGATGTTTTCAAGAATCTCAAAGATCTTTCAGGTGGAGAGAAGGTGAGGCTTGAGCTTTGCAAGATCATGAAGAGAAGACCAAACTTTCTCATTCTGGACGAGCCAACAAACCACATGGACATTGTTTCAAGAGAAGCTTTTGAAAAACTTCTTGAGAAATATGAAGGAACAATTCTGTTTGTTTCTCACGACAGATATTTTGTGAACAAGATTGCGAGCAGTTTGATTGTGTTTGAAGAAAGTGGGGCGAGGTTTTTGAAAGAAACGACATATTCTGAATTTGAAAAGAGTCTTGAAGACAAGCAGAATGAAAATGAAAAAACTTTTGTTGCTGTCCAGCCCATCGAAGAAAAGAAGGGAAAAACAAACAACACATATATTGCAAACAAAGAGAGGGCAAAAAAGGAAGCAAAGAGAAAGCAACTTGAAAGAAAAATTGAAGAACTTGAAACACAAATTTCGATGCTTGAAAGTCAAATGTGTTTGCCTGAAGTTTGCTCGGATTACATCAAAGTCATGGATATTCAAAGTCAGATTGACGAGAAGAACAAAGAGCTTGAAATGTTGATGGAAGAGTGGGCAAAAATTGAATAATACATGTGTTATGTGAGACATAACATTCGATAAAACCTGAAGAAAACCGTAATTAAAACGCAAAAGAGAAGATGGAAAATCTTCTCTTTTTTATGCTGATTTTTTGATAAAATGAGTGAATGAAAACTACTCAATATGTCAAGGATTCAAATTGCTATGGCATATTTCAATTATCATGCAAAGGCAAAAAAGCTGATCATTAACGGTGACCTTGTGAAGGTTTCAATTGTTGATGACTACAATGGAATTTCTCCCGCGCTTGTGCTTGAATTCAAGAACCACAAACCCATGCCAATCAGGCAGCACAGGTGGGGAGAGTATTTTGAGTTTTTTGAAAATATGAACAAAGACCATGAATGACAGGCAAGTCAATTCACGAAGAATCTGTGAATTTGATTTTGTCTTAGGTTTTACTTACAAAAAATGTAGGAATTGATTTTTTTATATTAGATGTTATTTTAGCTATTATCTCATTTAATGTTATTATATTAGATTCTAAAAAAGTAATTTCTCCTTGATTATCTGTATGAACAACAATTAAATCATTATATGTATATTCTGTCATAACCTTTCTTACTTCTTCATTTACTATTCTAACACCTATTGAATTTGCTTTAGAAATACAATTATACTTAAATA
>JAFTJJ010000115.1 GCA_017456465.1 Clostridia bacterium
TTGTCACATCCACAAAAGGCACATGAAGCTCACTTCCAACAAGCGATGAGGTATAAACAAAATATGCCACAGCCCCAGCAATCAAAAGCTGAAATATGATTTTTTGGTAGGCCTTGAGCCCCAAATTACGCTTGAACTTGAATTTGATGAAGTCGTCCAAAAAACCGTTGATTCCATAAGCCACAAACACAAGAAGTGACACCCCAGCAAGCGTGTAACTGTTTTCAAAAAACACAAACGCCATGATTGAAATGCTCAAAAGAAAAATAATCCCACCCATGGTCGGCGTCCCAGCCTTGGATTGATGGTTTTCAACATAATGCAAAATGACTTGCTTGACTTTTTCTCGCTTGATGAGAGAAATCACCATCGGTGAAATAATGAGCGCAAGCAAAAATGTCGAAACACATGCTTGGATAAAAAATAGGTAATCAATCATTCACGTCCTCCTTCCCCAAGTTCTTCAATTGTCTCAAGTTCTTCAATTGCCTCATTGTCAGAATAATGCACTTTTTCGCCTTGAATGTCGATGTAGTCCTCAGCGCCCTTCCCTGAAACAACAATGATGTCGTTTTCACCCGCAAGTTTTGATGCCAAAGCAATTGCCTTTTTTCTGTTCACCTCTTTGAACACTTTTGCGCCAGCATTCACCCCGCTTGCAATTTCATCAATAATTCTCTCAGGCTCTTCAAATCTTGGATTGTCACTTGTGATCACAGTGATGTCCGAAAGTCTCGATGAAATCTCTCCCATCAAAGGTCTTTTGAGTTTGTCACGGTTGCCACCACACCCAAACACAGAAATCAACTTTCCACCATTCGCCTTGTTCAATAATTCCCTTGCAGAACTCAAAATATTCACAAGCCCGTCAGGCGTGTGAGCATAATCAATCACCCACTTCTTTCCTGCTGCAATTTTGACATTGAATCTTCCGGGCACACTTTCGAGTTTCAAAAGCCCACTTCTTATTTGCTCATTTGAAACCCCGCAAAGCTTTGCTGCTGCGATTGCAGAAAGCGCATTTGAAATGTTGAACAACCCAGCAAGATTGATCTTCGCATCCAACCTTCCTCCATCAAACAAAACGTCAAAGGTTTGCCCCACAAAATTGTCGCACGAACTTGCTAAAGCGAAGTCTGCGTCATGACTTCTTGCATATGTCACATATGGAATGTCAATGCCATCAATGATTTCACGAGTGAACTCGTCATCGGCATTGAGAACAGCAAACTTTGAATGCTTTTTTGAAAATAATTTCTTCTTGGCTTGCCCATAACTTTGCATGTCCAAAAAGAAGTCCAAATGGTCTTGTGTGAGGTTTGAAAAGATACTTATGTCTGACATAACACCCCAATTTTTCTCATAAAACAGCGCATGTGCTGACATTTCCATCACCACAATTTGCACCCCACTGTCTTTCATCTCTGCAAGCATTTGCTGCAAAAAAATCGGGTCTGGCGTTGTCATTCCTGACTCGTGTTTTTTGCTTCCAACAAACACCCCGTTCGTTCCAACAACACCAACTTTTTTGCCTGCACTTTCAAAGATTTTTGCGATCATATAACTCGTCGTTGTCTTGCCATTTGTGCCAGTGATCATGATCACAATCATGTCTTTTGATGGGTTCAAAAAAAATTCTGAAGCAAACTCAGCCATTGCTCGTCTTGTGCTTCCAACCACAACATTTGTTGCGCCTTCTGGAAGCTCAAGACGCTTCTCGCTCACAATCACACTTGCCCCTTTTTTCACAGCATCAAAAGCAAAGTCGTGACCATCAACTTTTGTTCCCTTGAGACAAAAATACATGTCGCCAGCTTTCAATTCATTGGTGTTGTGTGAAAGCCCAAACACTTCTGTCTCACCGTCGCCAAAAATCACAGCTTCTTTTTCTTTCACAATGTCACACAGTTTCATCAATCCTCTCCCCCTTGAATCTCATCAAAAATCAAAAGCACAATGTCTCCTGCACACACCTTGGTTTCAGGCGGTGCAATTTGTCCTGTCACTCTTGATCCAGTGCCTTGCGTCAAATATTGAAGCCCAAGAGAGTTCAAAATGGTCACAGCCTCAGTCAAACTCTTGCCTGTGAGGTTTGGAACAGGAATGTTTGCTTCAAGTGCCTTGCGGTCAGCCTCCAAATTCCCGTTTGTTTCGACCCCCTTGGTCTCGAAAATTCTCTCAAAAATGTTTCTTGCAATTGGCGCAGCCACTGTTCCACCATAATATGCACCCTTTGGCTCGTCCACAATCACAAGCACAATATATTCAGGACATTCAGTCGGCGCATAACCCAAAAATGATGCAACATATTTGCCCTGCGCAATTGCTCCGTCTTGGTACTTTTGCGCAGTGCCCGTTTTCCCTGAAATTGAGTGTCCTGCAACTGCAGCCTTCTTTCCTCCGCCCTTGTCAACCACCTCTTCAAGCATCTTGTTGATTGATGAACTCACCGCAGCATCCACCACTTTTTCAAGAATTGTTGCTTGATTTGTGTAAAGCACCACACCAGAAGAACTGTAAATTTCTTTGACCAAATGCGGCTGCATGAGATTGCCACCGTTTGCAACCGCTGACACACTTGAAATCAACCCCAAAGGCGTGATCGCAATGCTCTGTCCAAACCCCATTCGAAGAAGATCTCCCGCAGTGACAGCATTCTCTGGCATCAAGACAGCCTTGCCTTCACCAGGGAAATCAAAGTTGTAACCAGTGGAAAGCCCAAACTTTTCAAGATAAGAATAAAACTTTTTCAAACCAATCCTGTTGATGAGCTCCATGAACACACAGTTGCAACTGTTGCAAAGCCCCTGAGTCAAACTCTGTGACCCGTGCCCTGACCGCCTGTGACAGTTGATTCTCACCCCGTTTGCGACCCTGAACCCAGGACAATAAAAGAAGTCGTGAACACTGGTGAGCCCTTCTTGCATAGCAATTGCTGTCGTGATGATTTTGAATGTTGAACCGGGTTCATAGGCATCAGTGATTGCTGTTGCTTTTGAAAGCTTCATGAGCTTTTGAATGTCGTCACGTGGAAGATCAGAAAGATCAACTGATGGCTTGGTCGAAATCCCCAAAATCTCGCCTGTTGATGGATTCATGACAATGCCAGTCGCTGACTCTGCTCCGTTTGTGAGATATGCACTCATAATTTCTTCCTCGAGTATGTTTTGAATTGCAAAGTCCACCGTAAGCTTGATGTTCAAACCATCAATGGCGTCCAAATATGTCGTTGTTGATGAATCAAGAGTCGTGCCCTTGAGGTCGCTTTCCACAAGACTCTTCCCGTCAACCCCCTCAAGAAATTTGTTAAATTCCTTTTCAAGCCCAGCTTGCCCCACACCGTCACTCGACACAAACCCAATGATTTGCGACAAAAGCGCACCATATTCATATTCTCTTGTCGTGTTTTCCGCAAAAAACACACCTGCCAAGTAATTGTTCAGCATCTCTTGAACAACAGACTTTGTGATGCCTGTTGCAACCTTGATTTCAGAATAGTTTTTTTTGTGAATCTTGTCATAAATTTCTTCCGCAGTCTTGTTTGTGAATTTTGACAAATAAACACTCATTTCAAACGCGTCTTCCATGTCAGCCGGCCTCACATAAATGTCATAAGTTGTGAAAGATGACGCCAAAACCACTCCGTTTCTGTCAGTGATGCTTCCTCGGTTTGCAGTCATTGGAAGCCCTCGCATCCATTGCGACAAACCTTTTGCTGTGATTTCTCCAGAATCCACAATCGTCAACATGAAAAGCTTGATCAAAAGCAAACAAACAAAAAAGGCTATTGCGAGCATTGTCGCAAATAGCCTTTTTGATAATTCCCTTGTTGTAAATTTAATTTCCATCCCGAGGCGTCCTTTTTTTGTCCGCCATCAGAGAAATGAATGTATGTTGTGACTTTCTTACTTAAAAAGCCCACTCAAGAATTGACACAAGTCTTCAAACCAGTTGGTTTCAACCTCAGTCTCTTCTCTTTGATCCATCTCAACCTTTGAAACACGGACAATGTCGTTTTCTGTTGACTGGATGAATCCGTTTTCGCCTGCTTTGTTCATGATTGTCTCATCCAAGCCTAATTCATTATATTGGACTTGAAGAGCATTTATGTCCGCAAGCTGCGAAATGTATGTTTGGTTTTTGGCGTCAACTTCGCCTTTAAGCGCGCCGATTGCCACCGCGTTGTAAATTGCAAAAGTGATCAATGCCACAAGAATGATTGAATAAACCGTGATTGCAATCTTTCCCCTTGCACGGATCTTAATTTTTGCTGTGCTTTCAGGAGCTGAAACCACATGAGCTCTGCGCTCAACGTTTGGCATCGCCATAACTCTTGTTTGCTCTTCTCTTGTGATGTCGTCATCTGTTCCAAAAGTGTAGTTCTGCTGAACTTCAAATGCCGCATCTTGATTTTCCTCAAGCTCAACAAAAGACTGATTGTTTTCCTCAGTGTCAAAACTCATGCCATATTGATAACCGCCATATCTGTCAGTTCTGGTTCTGGTTTGTGTCTCGAATGTTGTTGCCATCTGGTTTCTCCTCCTTGTTTTTTTAAAGTTTTTCTGCCACCCTCAGCTTCGCACTTGATGATCTCGAATTGACTTCAAGCTCACTTTCTGTCGCAGTCACTGGATGGTTTGTGATGATTTTTGTTGTTGCTCTGTGATTGCACACACAAATTGGAAAATCGTGTGGACAAACGCAGTCACATGCCATGTCTTTGAATGTGTTTTTGACGATTCTGTCTTCGAGCGAATGGAATGAAATGATTGCAAGCCTTCCACCAGCTTTCAGCACTGATGCAGCATCCCTGATTGCTTTTTCAAGCCCAAGAAGCTCGTTGTTGACCTCAATCCTGATTGCTTGGAACACACGCGTCACATTGCTCTTTCCGTCATGCCCCTTGAATCTTGGCACACTTGAAAGAATAATGTCCCTGAGCTCAAATGTTGTCTCGATTGGCTTCTTTTCTCGCACTGCGCAAATCTTCCTTGCAATTGAACCCGCAAATCGCTCTTCACCATATTCCTTGAAAATTCTCTTGAGCTCACTCTCAGAATAATTGTTGACAACATCAAATGCTGTCAAACCTTCAGATCCTTGGTCCATTCTCATGTCAAGCGGACTGTCAAACCTGAACGAAAACCCGCGCTCTGCACTGTCAAGCTGATGCGAACTCACGCCAAGGTCAATGAGAATTCCGTCAACTTTGCCGTCAATTCCTTGAGCCTCAGCCACTTCCTTGATGTCGTTGAAGTTTGAATGCACAAGCGTCACCCTTCCGCCAAATTCTTCAAGCCTTTTCTTGCTTGCAGCAAGCGCCTCAGTGTCTCGGTCGATTCCAATAAGTTTTGAGTCTTTGGTTCTCTTCAAGATCTCGCTTGAGTGTCCTGCTCCCCCAATCGTTCCGTCAATGTAAATGCCACCGTTCTCAAGAGCCAAACCTTCCATGCACTCTTCAAGCAGAACTGGAACATGTGAAAATTCCATTTTCATTACACTCCGTAATCCTTAAGAGCTTTCAAGCTTGCATCAAAGTTGTCGTCTTCGTCCTCAGCATCCCATGCTTCTTCTGCCCAAATCTCAACTCTGTTTCCTGCACCCACAAAAACAACATTTTTTGTGATTCCAGCAAACTTCTTGAGCTCTTTTGGAAGAAGAATTCTTGATTGCCCGTCTTCTTCTGCCTCAAATGCTGATGATAAGAATTTTCTCACTGGCTTTTGAGCCTCTTCATCAAAAAGTGGAATCATTGCAACTTTCTTGTAAAGCTCCTCAAACCCCTCAGAAGAAAACGCAAAAAGACATCCACCAACACCTTTGGTGATGATGAAATTGCTCCCAAGCTCGGCTTTCAGCTTCGCTGGCACACGGAATCTGTTTTTCGCATCAAGTTGATGACGATAACTTCCAATGAGCATAATTTGCCTCTCTCCTTTTTGATGATAATTTGATTATATACAATATAAAATTAAAAAGCAACCACTTTTGACCACTTTTTAACAAAATTATTAACAAATGTTAAAAACTTCACCACTTGCACCCCACGATTGCCCAAATTGATCACACAACTCAACATTTTTCCCAAACAAAAAACGCAGAGCGAATTTCCGCCCTGCGTTCTTCAACAAATGCTTTTTCTTTCGCCGCATCAAAGCTCACCCAAAAGATAATCGAGCATTTCACTCACCCCTAACGCAAAAATAACAACAAAAAAGACGCCAAGAAATGTTTTCAAAATAACATTACTTGACATCTTTAAATTAGTATTCTATAACATTATGCCATGCGCTTGCGCTACCAAACAAACCACCAAATAACCTCACATTAAAATTGCTGTTCCAACCCGAACCTCTAATTGATTTTACTGTCATATTCACTGTTTGACTGCAGTTAATCAAAATTGCCTCTCCAACAGCTGTAACAGAAGATGGAATATAAAGCGCTGTTACTGCAGTTTTTTCAAATGCCCAAGATTCAATTGTCAAAAGTTGAGATGTTTTTGTGCCACTTTGTTCAACATATAATTGAATATCTGCCAAACTTGTACAATTTTTAAACGCACATTCTCCAATGTATTTTGATGTTGAGCCTGAGGTCATCATACCATCTGTTGTTCCATCACTTTTTCGTACATAAAACTCTTTTAATGTCGTAATATTTTCAAACCCGTAATCAACAATACTTGTGTCAGACCATAAGGTCACCAAAGATCCACACCCACCAAACATATCTTTTGAAATTGTAAATCTCGTTGAATCAATCTTAAGTGTTGTGATTGCAGTGCAACCATCAAATGGCGTATATTTTGAATTTGATGAATCATAGTGAATTCCAGTAACATCCTCTCCAATCGTCAACGTTGTTAAGTATTCCAAATCTGCAAAACCACTTGCCGCAATGTTGCTGTTTGTGGTCAAAGTTACAAGATCTTCGCACCCACCAAACATTTCTTTATCGATTGTCAACTTGCTGGTGTTCACCGTTAGTGTGGTTATGGTGCACCCCTCAAAACCTGATTGCGCCAACGACTCAACACTCTCTTCAATTGTCAAACGATATACTGGTGAACCATTAAAAGCATCAACATCTATGCGATAATCACCATCATCTGATAAAGTCACATATGCTAACGCCACACAGTCTGAAAACGCGTATTGCTCAACTTGATATATATTATCTGTTATGACCACTCTACTCAACCTTGAATAATGAGAAAAAGCATACTTCTTTATTGTAATATCATTCGACAAATCATTTCCATTCACTTCATTCAATAGGTTTCCATTTAAGTATAATAGCTGTGCTTTTTTTAATGGATTTGCATCTTCATTGGCAAAATCTATCTGCACCCAGGCACTCAAATTTGTTATGGAAACACTCATTAATGAAGAAGAACCAGAGAAAGCATCTTCACCAAACGATGTCACAGATTCTCCCACAATGATGTGTGTGAAATTTGTAAGATTTGCAAATCCGCTTGCCGCCACATTGCTGTTTGTGGTCAAGGTTGCAAGGTTTGCACAACCACCAAACATGTCTTTTGAAATTGTCAATTTGCTGGTGTTGACTACCAATGTTGCAATTTTTGTGCAATTATTGAAAGCGCTTGCTCCAATGCTTGTCACACTTGAGCCAATTGTGAGTGTTGTAAGTTTTGTGAGTGGTGCTGAAGAATTATAAAATCCGCTTGCCGCCACATTGCTGTTTGTTGAAAGTGAAACAAGATTTGCACACCCACCAAACATATCTTTTGTAATTGTCAGTTTGTTGGTGTTCACAGTCAAAGTCGTGATTGCAGAACAATTTGTGAACGCACTGCTTGCGATTGATGAAACACCCGTTCCAATTGTGACAGATGCAAGCTTTGATTTTGTTGCTTCAACATTATTGTTGTCAGCGCTGTTTGCAAAAGCACTTGCGCCAATTGTTGTGACAGTGTTTGGAATTGTCACGCTTGTCAAATTATAACAGCAATAAAACAAACCTCTTGTGATTTCAGTGATTTTTGTTTTCTCAAAATCCTTCAAAGTTGTCAAACTTGTGCACTGCCCAAAAACATCAATTGCTTCATAATTCTCTTCTGGAATCGTGTGACCAAGTGTTACGAGCCCAGTTCCAAAATCAATCGACTCAAGCGCTGAACAATTGTAAAATGTTCGATAACCAACGTGCTCCAAACTGTCAGGGAAAACAATGCTTTTCAAACTTGTACAGTTATAAAAACTATAATTTGAAATATATTCAAGAGTGCTTGGAAGAGTTATGCTGTTGAGCTTGCTGCAATTATAAAAGAAATTGTTTCCAATATGTGTCATTAGTGTGCCTTCAAACCCGACAACTGTTGTGAGATTCGAACACCCAGAAAAGATATTGCTCTTGTTGTACATCGCACTGTAACCTTCATCTGTGTAACCACACACCAAGGCTTGTGTTCTGCCAGTGTTGTTGAATGTCACCGTTGTCAAACTTGTGTTGTTATAAAAAGCCATATATCCAATGCTCTTGACACCACTTCCAATAACCAAAGAGCCAAGCCCTGTGCAACCATAAAACGCAGATGTTCCAACACTCGTCACAGAATTTGGGATTGTGACACTTGAAAGCCCCGTGCAACCATAGAAAACACTTCCACTAATGCTTGTCAAGCCTGATGCATCGCCAAGCTGCGTTATTCCTGTGCAACCATAGAACGCTCCCCATCCAAGTGTTTTGACATTGTTCGGAATTGAAAGCGTACCAATCAAATTTGCTGCACGAGCAAAAGTATATGTTCCCACGCTTGAAACATTTGTTCCCAAATCAAGTGAAATAACTTTAGGGAATCCTGAAGTTGAATTATATTCACCCGGACAAAACATATAATCTGGAGTACGACTTACATTTGATCCAAACTCAACAGCAATTCCATTCCCTTGAGTTCCAGCATTCAAAAACACATTATTTCCCGCAACAAAATTGATTGTGCTCGCAGTGTCATAAACAATCTTTGTCAGACCCGTACACTCAGCAAAAGCAGAATTTCCAATGCTTGAAACACCATTGTTTATTGTGAGTGTAGCAAGTTTTGTGAGTGGCGCTGAAGAATTATAAAACCCATTTTCTGCCACATTGCTGTTTGTGGTCAAAGTCTCGAGATTTGCGCATCCACCAAACATGTCTTTTGAAATTGTCAGTTTGTTGGTGTTCACAGTCAGGCTTGTGATTCCCGTGCAACCACTGAACTGAGTTGCCCCCATTGTAGAAATTTCAGCCCCCAGCGTCAGCGTCTTCAAATTTGTAAGCCCTGCAAATCCATTTTCTGCAACATTGCTGTTTGTTGTGAGTGTTGCAAGGTTTGCACACCCACCAAACATGTCTTTTGAAATTGTCAGTTTGCTTGTGTTCACCGTCAGGCTTGTGATTCCCGTGCAGTTGTTGAACGCTTTGTATTGAATCAACCAAACTTGTTCTGGCAATGTAATTGATGAAAACGCTGCCCCTTCAAAAGCCTTGTATGCAATTGAAGTTGTGCCTGCTTGCAACACAACATTTGTTCCACAATCCGCTGTGAGACCATAAGCAATTTTGCCAAGCAATTCATCGCTGTCAGAATTCACAACATTGTAATACAAAACCCCATCAATTGCCTCACTTGAAACATCAATTAAAACATCATTGAACACCTCACCCAAATACCACATGGCATAGCCATATCCATATTCATGAGAAATGCCATTAATCGTAAGCGGAGATAAATTGCCAATCACATGAAGACCATAACATCCATGGAAGGCATAGTTTCCAATGCTTTTCACTCCTTGAGGTATTGTTATATATCCAAGATTTGTGTTGCTTTGGAACACATTGTTGCCAAGACCATGAATAAAGTCAGGAATTTGATATGTTTCTTTTGTGTTGTCACCCACAGAAATGAGAACGTTAAAATCCCCATCGTGAGTGAACACTCCATCAGTTGTTCCGTCTGAAGCATCAAGTTCGGCATCATTTGTGTCAAACACCATTGTACTTCCTGAAGATGGAGAGTAAGTCACATATGTGTAAGTCACACCATCCGCACCTTCAAATGTTTTCTCTGCACTTCGCGTGCACACTGTTCTGAAAATCACATCAGCATATTGACCAAGACGACCAAAGTCTTGAATGTCAGATCCGTCAACATAAGTGTTTTGTGTGATTCTTATGCTTGAAAGATTGATAACTGTTTTCAAATTTAAACATGAACCAAATGCTGTGCTTGCAATTGTTCTCACATTTGATGGAATTATAACACTCTCCAAGCTTGTGTAACAAAACGCAAGATCTCCAATTGATCGAAGCAGACTGACATCCACATTGATTCCAAATTGAACGTCTGTCAACGCCGAACACCCATAAAATGCTGATGACTCAATGCGTTGAACATCATTTGGAATTATAATGCCTGTTAGCCCTGTGTTTTTGAATGCTGACGCTTCAATTGTTTCAATTGAACTATCCCATATGTCAACGCTCGTCAAAGCTGTGCAATTCTCAAATGCGGATGCACCAATTGCATTTGTCATATTCAATGAAGAAATGTTTTTCAAACTGGTGTAGTCTTTGAACGCAGAATTTCCAATACTGAAAGATGGACTCGTTGAAGAGTTTTTTGCAATGTTGACAGTTTTAAGATCTGAAAAGCCAGAAAATGCCTCATCCTTAATCTCTGTCACACTCTCAGGAATGTTTATCGTTTGAATTCTTTTCTTATAAGGCAAAGAACCAATTGATGTTGTGCCTGGCAAAAAGTTAATGGTGTAAATGGTACTTTCAAACCAGAAGTAATAAGGTGTTGTTGATGCGTCAAGAGTTTTTGGAATTGAAAAACTGTTCATGTAATAACACCCTTGAAAAATCCTGTCACCTATTTCACTGAGCTTACTGTTTTCACTCACATTAAATTCAACAAGCGATTGACTAAAAGCAAGTGCACTTGATCCAACAAATGTCACACTGTCTGGCAAAGAAAAACTTTCAAGTCCACTACCATAAAAAGCAATTCTTCCAATTGATTCAATTTGGCAACCTTCTGCAAAATTTACATTTTTCAGGGTTGGACAATGTGAAAAAGCCCCCTCTCCAATTTCTGTTGCACTTGCAGGAATGTTCACTGTGACAAGATTTGGCAATTTGTAAAGCTTTTGAGATGCAATCAAAGTTGCTCCTTCTGCAAAGTTTATGGTTGAAAGATTTGTGCACCTGTCAAATGGCTCAATTGAATCACTGACATTAGCGCACGCAAGATTCTTTGGAATGGTGAACTCTGTCAAGGCTGTGCAATCTCTGAACGCCTTGTTTTCAATGCTCGACAAAACGCTATTGTCACTAATTTCAACTTCTACAAGACTTGAACAATTATGGAACGCCCATATTTCAATGACCTCAACACTGTCTGGCAAACTGAACGATTCAAGAGATGTGCAATCATAAAAACAATATTGTGCAATTTTCGATAGTTCACTGCCTTTTGAAATGTTTGCTGACTTGAGACTTGTGCAGCCCCTAAAGGCAGAACTTCCAATGCTTGAAACACCATTGTTTATTGTGAGTGCCTCGAGTTTTGTGAGTGGCGCTGAAGAATTATAAAACCCATTTGCAGCAACATTGCTGTTTGTGGTCAAGGTTGCAAGGTTTGCACAACCACCAAACATGTCTTTTGAAATTGTCAGTTTGTTGGTGTTCACAGTCAAGTCTGTGATTGCGGAACACAAATAAAACGCATTGCTTGAAATTGTCTCAACCCCTGTTCCAATTGTGACTTTTGCAAGATTCATCACACTTCCTGCATTGTGGGAAGCATCAGTGTTTGCAAACACACCATCACCAAGGGTCTTCACTCCGTTTGGAATTTCAATTTCTGTCAAACTGAAACATTCAGTAAAAGCGTAATTATGGATGGCTGTGACACTTTCTGGAATGTCAATGCTTGCCAACTTGTCACAATGAGAAAATGCATAAGATCCAATGGTTGTGACGCTTTCTGGAATGTTAATGTTTGAAAATGGCATATATCTGAATGCATAAGTCCCAATGACCTCCACATCATCTGGAATGACAGTTGTTTTGAAACCAGAAATCAATTTGTCCGTTGATGTTTCAATGATTGCGTTGCAACCATCCCTGCTGTCATATGTCTCATTGTCTTCATCAACAATCATTGTTTCAATGTCAATGCACGCATTGAAAACTCTTGATGCAATTGTTGTGACACTTTCTGGAATATACACACTAATGAGCGAATAACAACTATTAAACGCCATCGTTTGAAGTCTTTTCAGACTGCTTGGGAATGTGATGTTTTCCAAAATCTCATTGTGAGCAAATGCTGATTCACCAATGCTTGTCACACCTTCCGGAATTGTGACACTTTCCATTTTGACACAGTAATTGAATGCCAAATTTCCAATGGTCGTCACACTGTTTGGAATTGTCACTCCCGTGATCAGTCTGCAATCACTGAACGCTGACGCCAGATCTGTCACCATCACCCCGTCGGAGCCAACTCTTGGAATGACAACGTCGCCTGTGATGCTTGTACTGAGTTTTGACACTTTCCCGCCAGATGTTGTCAGTTTTGAAAGCGTAGCTTTTCTTGTGTGATATGTAACCTGACCATCAACACCTGTGTTTCCCAATTCTTCGTCCAGTTTCAACATATTTTTGCCATTTTCGACGCTTTCAATCGCAGAAACAGTCATCCCCTCATTTGTGAAAAAACCAGGACATAATTTGTAAACCTCATCTGTCATTAAATCATGCCCATCATTCATCAAATCACTGCACAAGACCCCCTTCTCAGCATATGGTGCAATGCCATAAATATTCACCAAATCAGCACCATCAGAATCGTTCAAGTTGATGGTGTAGCTCACAGAATCTCCTTCAGCCAAAGATGAAATCCCATTCAAACTTGTTGCATTTCCAGACACCGTGATGTTTTTCTTTGTCAGCAACACTTCTGCTGTTTGGTCTTGCATGATGAGTGGGTTTTCACCACAATTTGTGATGTTTTCATATATTCCGCTAATGTCAGATCGTGACTGTTTTGCAAAATAAATCGCTCCAGCATTCGCAGCCAAGCAGTTTTCAATCTCACCGCTTGTCATTTTCAATTTTGCACTCTCACCCAAAAAGATCGCTCCACCATTTTCAGCTTGGGAGTTTTGAATGCTTGTTCCACTGAAATTAAGTGTGCCCGATTCCACTTTGATTGCTCCACCATTGCCACCATCATTGTGACAATCTTCAATCACACAATCAATGAGTTCAAGTGTCCCGCCATCAACCACAATTGCTGAACTTGTTGCCCCATCAAACGTGCAGTTTGAAACAACATAGTTCTCCTGCTCTCCAACTTTCAAGAACGTGACATCCGAAGTTGTTTCACCACTCGTGAACTCTGTGTCTGAAATTTCAATTGTCACACCCCCGTTTGAAGTGTTGTTTGGATTTTCCACAAAA